>CALRRX020000190.1:0-6278 GCA_943370675.1 Reyranella massiliensis 521
GAATATTTGTGGCCAATAATTTGGGTCTTTTAGAGTTTGACGGTAAAACTTGGTCAAGATATGGGCTGAATAATACCAAGGTAAGGTCTGCTTTCCTAGGTGCAGATAGAAGAATCTATGTGGGCAGTCAGGCTGACTTTGGCTACCTAGAAAGTAATGACTCTGGTCAATTGATGTATACTTCATTGGCTGATAGCTTGCCAGAAAACCTCAAAGATTTTGATGAAACGTGGAGGGTGTTTGGATCCGGTGAGCTAGTTTATTTCTGCACTTTTACAAGGATTTACACCTATGATGGAAATGTGGTGAGAGCTTTGGATCCTAAAAGAAGACTTGATATTTCCTTCCAGGTAGAAAATCAACTTTACTCCCAAATTCAAGGCGAAGGGCTTTTCAAGGTCAATTCAGGTCAGTTTGAACTAGTTAGGAATGGTGATTTTTTTAAGGATAAACGGATTTCTAATGTCCTTGCCTATGATCGTGGCAGGTGGTTGATCACTACTTTTTCTCATGGAATTTTTCTCTATGATGGAGAAGTAAAGCCTTTTCAGATCAAAAGTGATGTTTGGGAAAATCGATTTTTGATTAATTACAGTACCCGACTTCGGAATGGGAACCTAGCCCTTGCTACACAAAATGCGGGTCTGTTTATCTTAGACAAAGAGGGAAATGTCTTGAATCATTTGGATAAAAGTTCCGGTCTTCAGGATTTAACGATCAATTTTGTTTTTGAAGATGATCAGGGAGGCCTTTGGTTGGCGATGAATAATGGAATCGCCCGAGTGGAGCTTTCTTCTCCATTTTCGGTGATTGATGATAGGTTGGGACTAAGTGGAGCAGGTTATGCTGCGCTAAAATTGGATGATGCAATTTACTTGGGAACGAACAATGGACTTTTTGTCTGGAAAAACGGCCGTATTACATTCATAAAAGGGACCGAGGGCCAAGTATATTCAATTCAGGATATTCGTGGTAAGGTGGTTCTAAATCATCATAATGGGACTTTTATTGTCGAAAACGATCAAGCCGTCCAAATTTCGTCTATTCAAGGTGCTTGGATATTGAAACAGCATCCTATTAAATCTGATTTTTTCATTCAGGGGAATTACACCGGACTCGGTCTTTTTCAATGGAAAAATGGGACGCTGGTTTTTGTCAAGAAAATCGAGGGACTGGAAGAATCATCCAGGGTGATGGAGTTTGACGGGAATACACTTTGGGTTGCTCACGGATATAAAGGAGTATTCAAACTGGTGCTGAGTGAAGATTTGGGCGAGATCGTAGAAAATAAGCTTTACAATAGCGCTCAAGGATTCCCGAATAATGATTTGATCAATGTCTATAGAGTTAGCAACCGATTGATTTTTACTGCAAATGGAGGGTTTTATGGGTATGAGTCTGGGGCCGACAGGTTTATTCCACTTGCCGAGTTTAATGATCTTTTTGGGTATGGAACTGTGATGGCTGACTTAGAGTCGGATGAGTTGGGTAATCTGTATTTTATTGAACAGTCTCGACTGGGCGTCATCAAGCCACAAAATAACCGTCAGATGGCTCTATTTTCTTCATCTTTCAATAAGGTCAAAAGACTTTGGAATGATGACCTAGCCAATATGATCGTGTTGGACAATCAGAATATCCTCATTGGAGGAAAACAAGGATTTATCCACTATCAGCCTTCTTTGGATTTGCCGAGGACAGATGAGCCTAGGACTTTTTTCAAGCAAATAAGAAATCAGGGAATCAATGGAACGGTAATATTTTCTGGGCATGGTGCTAGTGATGGATTTGTAGTGAAGGCTAAAGAAGAAATTTTTCCTTATTCACAGAATTCGTTCTTATTTGAATTTGGAACGGCGCATTATCCAAGTGGGAATGAAATTCAATACCAGTATTTTTTGGAAAACTATGATCAAGACTGGTCAGCATGGACCTTGGAGGAGAAAAAAGAATATACCAACCTGAGGGAGGGTGATTATGTCTTTAAGGTAAGGGCAAAGACGGTTTTTGACGAGGTGAGCAAGTCTGTAGAATTTAGGTTTACTGTCAAACCACCCCTCTATCGCTCAACTTTTGCATACATTCTTTACGGCTTTTCGCTTGTAGCCTTTTTGTTTAGCGGGTTTAAGTGGCTGGATAAGCGACATAAATACCAGACACTCAAATTGGAACAAGAAAAGGAAATGGAATTGAGGCAAAAAGATGATGTCATTGAGACCATTACGCTTCAATCCGAGCAGGAGATCATGAAACTTAAAAATGATCAGCTCCAAACACAGATTGAGTTTAAGAATCAGGAATTGACCTCTTCGGCAATGAACCTGATCCAAAAAAACAAGCTGTTAACTACCATCAAAAGTTCTTTGAAAAGTTTGATGGAAGAAAATGGTAACCAAGAGCTGAATACCCAGCTCAACAGGCTGGTGCGATCCATTGACAAAGACCTCGAAGGGGTAGAAGATTGGTCAGCTTTTGCAGAAAGTTTTGATCAGGTCCATGGCAAGTTTATCACTAGACTCAAGGAAAAGTTTCCAGAATTGACTCCCCAGGAGATAAAATTCAGTGCCTATATCCGAATGAATTTGAACACAAAAGAAATAGCCAATTTGCTCGGGATATCAGTCCGAGGGGTAGAAATCGGAAGATATCGGGTTAGGAAAAAATTGGGATTGTCCCGGCAGGATAATCTCAGTGACTTTTTGTTGAGATTTTAAAATCGATTTTTAAAATTAAATACCTGTAAATCAATTCAATGTGAAATTTTCTGATTTTTTTCTCATTGAGTAAAAACCTTTTAATACATTTGTATGTATATACATTAAATTCACTTGTAGGAATCATGGGAAAAATCGAAGACGCTATTCAGCAAAAGGAGTTTAAGAACCCTTTCAACAAAGCGGTGGTAAACTTGCTTTACACGCATAGCTATTTGGTGACGTCTCAAAACGGGTTATTAAAACCTTATGATCTTTCTCCGGAACAGTACAATGTGTTGAGAATTCTTCGTGGTCAAAACGGGGTGCCAACAACGGTCTCCTCTATCCAAGATCGGATGCTTAATAAAATGTCCAATGCCTCAAGGTTGGTTGAAAAGTTGAAGACCAAAGATCTTGTGAAGCGTGAGGAGTGCCCGTCAGACAGGCGTCAAGTGGATATTTTGATCACTGAGAAAGGATTGCAATTATTAGAGATTCTGGAAAAGCAAGTGGATGAATCCCATAAGAGCTTTCTACATCTCAACGAACAAGAGGTCATCCAGCTAAATGAGCTTTTGGACAAACTCAGAGGCTAAAAAAATTTGATCTTATCAATGTCTATACATTCAATGTAAATACTTAAAACAATTCACTAATCTTAAACAAAACAACTTATGAGTACCACAAAATGGATCATCGACCCTACACACTCTGAAGTGTCTTTCAAAGTAAAGCACCTAGTGATTTCAACCGTTACAGGTTATTTCCGCAAGTTTGAAGGAGCAGCTGAAGTAGCTTCTGAAGACTTCGACGGAGCAGCAGTTGCCTTCACAGCCGATATCGACAGCATCGATACCAATCAGGCAGATAGAGATGGTCACTTGAAATCAGCAGATTTCTTTGATGCAGCTAGTCATCCAAAATTGTCTTTCGAAGGTAAAATCGCAAACAATGGTGGCGAATATACCTTGGTAGGTAACCTGACCTTGAGAGGCACAACCAAAGCAGTAGAACTAGACGTAACCTTTGGCGGTATCGTAGCGGATCCTTATGGACAAACCAAGGCTGGTTTTGAGATCGAAGGAAAAGTGAATCGTAAAGACTTTGGTCTTTCTTGGTCTGCCATCACTGAGGCAGGAAGCGTAGTAGTTTCTGATCAAGTTCGTCTTGTGCTCAGCATTCAGCTGGTGAAGCAAGCTTAAAAAACCTTTGAGGATCAAATAAAACCTCGGGGGTTTCCAAACCTTCGAGGTTTTATTTTGTCTCCTAATACATATCCTCCACATTTCCACAGCAATCATGCGACCCTACATCACAGGAATCCATCACATCACCGCCATCGCAGGCAATGCCCAGCAGAATATTGATTTCTACACCGGTATTTTGGGATTGAGGTTGGTCAAGAAGACCATCAATTTTGACGCGCCTGATGTCTATCACTTTTACTTCGGCGATACACTTGGCCGCCCAGGTACGGTCTTTACCACTTTTCCTTTTACAGGTGCTAGAAAGGGGGCCAAAGGAGCAGGGGAAGTGACCTACACGGCGTTTTCTATTGGGAATTCTTCCTTGGATTTCTGGAAGGATCGCTTGAAGAAGTTTGGGATTCCTGTTTCAGATGTGTTGTCTCGATTTGGTGATTCAGTGATCCGATTTGAAGACCATGACGGCATGGGAATCGAGCTTGTCGCTAATGATCAAGATGATCGGGAAGGCTGGACCTATGGCCACATTCCTTTAGAGCATTCCATCAAAGGATTTTATGGGGCTACGCTGAATCTCCGTGCCAAGGAGTTGACCGAACAGTTGCTAACCCGACATATGGATTATCGGTTTATCGGGCAGGAAGGGGATCGATATCGCTATGGTACAGAAGGAAAGCCTGGAGACATCGTGGATATCGTGATTGATAAAACAGGAAATCGGGGCATGCAAAGCGCCGGTACAGTCCATCACATCGCTTTCCGTACAGCCAATACTGAGACTCAATTGGCTGTCCAAGAGATTTTAATGAGGAATGGCTACCAAGTGACCGAAGTACGGGATCGAAACTATTTCAAATCGATTTATTTCCGGGAACCTGGAGGAGTATTATTTGAAATAGCTACCGACGAACCTGGTTTTGCTATCGATGAAGATGAAGCACATTTGGGAGAATTGCTCAAACTGCCAGAATGGGCAGAGCCAAGCCGAAAGCGAATTGAAGCAGTGCTGGTGCCAGTCTCTTTAAATCCTGAAAACTATGTCTGAAATCAAGAAAAAAGGCCTTTCACTTGACCAAGCCAAGAAAGCGTTGATTATGATCCATGGGCGAGGGGCGACCGCTGAGAGTATCTTATCGCTTAGTTCTTACCTGAATATTGCCGACTATGCAATTCTTGCACCTCAAGCTAACTCTAACACTTGGTATCCGTATGGGTTTATGGCTTCAGATAAAGGCAACTTTGTTGCGCTAGAATCGTCTCTAAAGCAAGTTGAAGAAGCGGTCAAGGAAGTGACCGAAGCAGGAATCAACCCTGAGAATATTTATTTCCTGGGATTTTCGCAAGGTGCTTGCCTAAGCTTGGAGTTTTCAGCTCGCCATGCTAAACGATACGGTGGGGTTGTAGCTTTTACAGGAGGACTTATCGGAGAGAAATTAGATGTCGATAAGTACTCAGGTGATTTTCAAGAAACACCGGTATTTATTGGTGGAAGCAAAGTCGACTTTCATGTGCCTGCCATAAGAATGAAGGAAACTGAGGATGTGATGAAAAATATGGGTGCAAAAGTCACTCTTAAATTATACAATGATCCGGAGCATACTATCCGAAGAGAGGAGCTTGAATGGGTCAATGAACAGATTTTCTTGTAAGGTTTATCTAGTTTGAAAAATCCCCGGCAAGTTGTCGGGGTATTTTTTTGTCATCTCATTCAAAAAAATCGCTAAAAAATTATCTTGTAAGTAAATGGTATACAGATAAATGAGTCTATTTTTTAAAATTTACTCAATGTGTTGAGTAAATTTATTCAGTAAGATGAGTAAATTTGAAAATGAGTTACCAACGAGTTGAAAAAGAGATCATTCAAAAAAGACTTCAGGACGAGCCTAGAAGGTTTATCCAGGTGATCTATGGACCAAGACAAGTCGGAAAGACCACTTTGGTTCGTCAGGTTATCCGTGATTTGAATTATCCTTATTCCTTGGTAGCTGCGGATGCTGTGGCTGCAACGGATCAAGTGTGGATTTCCCAACAATGGGAAAGTGCACGGACTAAGCAGCAGGTTTCACCTGACTCTCCCTATCTACTGGTCATCGATGAAGTCCAGAAAATTGACAACTGGAGCGAGCAAGTCAAATCCGAATGGGATCGGGACACGACGGAAGAGCGAGATATCCGTGTGATTTTGCTAGGTTCCTCGCGGCTGATGCTACAGCAGGGTTTGACAGAGTCATTGGCGGGGAGATTCGAGTCTACGTATCTCGGACATTGGTCATACAAGGAGATGAAAGAGGCCTTTGGACTCACTCCTGATGAATACATCTGGTATGGAGGATATCCCGGCGCCATCACCCTGAAGAATGACGAAGATCGCTGGAAA
>CALRRX020000191.1:0-6254 GCA_943370675.1 Reyranella massiliensis 521
AATATTCTTCGTCTAATGGAATATCGAAGTTGAAAACAGCTTCTACATTGTCCACGTCGATACCTCTTGCCGCTACGTCTGTAGCTACCAAGACTGTGCAAAGTCCTTTTCTAAACTTGCCCATTACCTTGTCACGCTGTGCCTGGGAAAGGTCGCCGTGAAGTGCTTCTGCCAAGATTCCTCTTGCACCCAATGCTTCAGTTACCTCATCGGTCATTCGCTTGGTGTTACAGAAAACTACGCTAAGTGCATAGTTGTTGATATTCATCAGACGAACCATCAATTCCATTTTCAAAGAAGGTTTTACTTCGTAGTAAACCTGATCTATTTTGGATACGGTAAGTTCGTTTTTAGCAACCTTGATGATTTCAGGATTAGTCTGATACTTTCTGGTCAAGTCCATGATTGGCTTTGCCATGGTAGCAGAGAAGAAGACGGTCTGTCTTTCTTCCGGCATTTCTTGAAGGATCGCCTCGATATCATCTCTGAATCCCATGTCAAGCATTTCATCTGCTTCGTCAAGGACGATGATTCCAGCGTCTTCCAATCTAAGAGTACCTCTATCCATGTGGTCTTGTACACGGCCTGGAGTACCTACTACGATCTGAACACCTTTTTTCAAGGTACGAATCTGCTTGTCGATTGATTCGCCACCGTAAATGGCTACAGAACTAATTTTCTTGTGGTACTTAGCCAATTTCTGGATTTCTCCTTCTACCTGAACTGCAAGTTCACGGGTAGGGCAAAGAATGATCGCCTGTGGTCTGTTAAACTCAGGATCTACCAGATCAATAATTGGAATAGCAAAAGCTGCAGTCTTTCCGGTTCCGGTTTGAGCTTGACCGATGACATCGCGTCCTTCAAGTACGAAAGGAATAGCTTGTGATTGAATTGGGGAAGGGGTAGTATAACCCATCTCTTCCACTGCCCGCAAGATTTCTTCTGAAATCCCCAGGTCTGAGAACTTAATTGTGTTTTCCATGAATGTTTCCTTACTTTTTCTTGCCATGTACTCCTAAATCCCAGACAAGCGACAGTAAGGATTCACGGCTCGAAAAATAGCTACGTCAAAATTGACGCTGCAAAAGTAGGATGAAATATTCCGAAAACCAAACCCTCTTCAAAAGTTTTTAGAATATTCTGTAAAAATCAGGGGTTTAAAGCGAAATATATTTGGTTTTGGATTTTCCAAGTTATTAAAATTTGGAGTTTTTAGATCTGAACAATCACAAAAACGACCTGTCAGCAGAAGCCTCCTTGGCCATTTTTTCTGAAAGTTCTTTACCTAAATACCGGTCTATCACTCCGTGTGCCACATATAAAACAGGGGTAAGAAGGACAGCTACAGAGAATTTGTACACGTAATTGATCAGACCCACTGCCACGATTTGGCTGATACTCCAATTGCCAAACACATAAAACGCAATCCCTAATACTACGAATGAATCAATAAACTGGGATACCAGCGTAGAACCTGTGGCTCGCAGCCAGATCATCTTTGGCCCGGTGAATGCTCGGAGTTTTTGAAATACAAAAACGTCGATTAATTGTCCCAACAAAAAGGCGGTCAAAGAGCCAAGGATGATGCCTAATCCCTGTCTGAAAATCGTGTTGAATGCATAGTCGATATTGAAAGCCGTTCCATCTGGCATTTTTGAATTGACATCTAGCCAAAAATCTGCGGGGGTCAATATTGTGACTAAACTGATGACCAAAAACACGTAGGTGATCAATCCGGCGGTGATGAAACTGATTTTTCGGACTCCTTTTTTCCCAAAGTATTCATTGATGATATCCGTCGTAATGAAAACTATTGGCCAGATTACCGCTCCCGCAGTTAAGTTGAAATCCAAGATATATTCTCCAAAAAATGTCCAGTTGACCGGTTCAAACCCAAAAGTTTTTTCTGCTGAAAAGATTTTGACCCCGATGATTTCAGCCAAGATTGCATTGGTCAGAAATATAGATCCAAGGATGATAAACAGGTTGGTTTTTCGGCTGTGTTGGATTTCATTCATGATGAGAAAGTATGGGGTAGGTGTTGCCTTCTTCGCTTAATATCGAATTGGCAAAAACTGTTTGAGCTTCGGCCAACATTTCACTTAAATCTAAATATCGGGAGGAAAAATGCCCAAGCAGCAGATTCTTTGCTTTACTGATTTTTGCAATTTCTGCTGCTTGTTTTGCTGTGCAGTGGAAGGTGTCTGCTGCTCGTTGCGCATCGGATTCCATAAAGGTGGACTCGTGATAGAGTAAATCTACTCCTTGGAGGTGATTCGCAAGTTCGGGTTCAAATTTGGTATCCGAGCAAAAAGCATAGCTGCGCAAAGGCGGTAGGGGATGGGCGTATTCCTCTACTTGAAAGGTATTTCCATATTCATCGGTAAAATCCCGTCCGTTTCGTATTTCATGAATGGCTTGAAGAGGAATAGGATTTTCCTGTAGTTTTTCCTTAATGAGGCTTCTCAAACCTTGTTTTTCTTTGATCAAAAATCCTGTAGTGGGAATCCGGTGGCTTAATGGAAAGCTGTAAACTGTGAACCTAGGATGATCTACCAAAAGATTCAAACCCTCATCCCGGGTTTGGAAAAACTCTAAAGGATAAGCCAATCGGGTGTTACTCCATCGGAAATGCGTGGTGATGATTTCGTCCAGACCTTTTGGGCCAAAAATTTTCAAGGGTTGAGTTCGCTTGGAGAGATGGTAGCTGGAAAGTAATCCTATCAGACCTAGATAATGATCCCCATGAAGGTGAGAGATGAAAATGTGCGAAATCCGGGAAGATTTGATCTTGAATTTACGCATCTGAATCTGTGTACCTTCTCCACAGTCCAGTAATAAACACTCCTGCCCAAATCTGACGACTTGGGCAGTGTGATTTCTTCCATGCACGGGGATGGAAGAGGTATTTCCTAAGATGGTGACTTCAAACTCGGGGATCAAGCTTCCTCCTCGTCTTCGCCTCCGTCGATTTCATGCATGAAAACTGCCTCTCCAGCCTCCTCAAGACTGTTTACAAGCTTTAGTTTTTTATCTAGCATGGAGATTTTCAAGAGCTTCATGACATGCTCCTGCACGCCTGAAATCAAGAAGATTCCGCCATTTCTTCCAAACTCTCTGTCGCCTACAAGAAGGGCACTTAGTCCACTAGAGTCTACATATTTTACAGCACTCATGTCCAGTACGATGTTAGCGTAACCTTCCGCGTGGATAGTCAAGAGTTCTGATTTCAATTTTGGAGCGAGTAGCGAATCGATTTTTTCTTCCATCGGGGAGAAAACTACGTATTGCTCTTTTTTATCGATACTGTATTTCATGGTGTTTGTAGTTGATTTACTTGGCCAAATGGGCCAAAATTGCTGTTTCTATTCTAGATTCGATGTCACCGGTTTCTGCTTTGACGAAGGTTTCGCCAGTGATGTTTTCATAAAGTTCAATATAGCGGTCTGAGATGCTTTCTACAATTTCATCCGTCATTTCTGGGACAGTCTGTCCGTCTTTTCCTTGAAATCCATTGGCAATCAACCACTGTCTTACAAATTCCTTCGACAGTTGCTTTTGAGGTAAGCCTTTTTCCTGGTTTTCCTCATAGCCTTCGGCATAAAAATACCTAGAGGAGTCAGGCGTATGGATTTCATCGATCAAGAGAATTTGATCTCCGTATTTTCCAAACTCATACTTGGTGTCTACTAGGATTAGCCCTTTTTCTTTGGCCATTTCCTGTCCTTTTTTGAAAAGCGCTCGGGTGTATTTTTCCAAAATCACATAATCAGCCTCGCTGACAATTCCTTTAGCAAGGATATCTTCTCTGGAAATATCTTCGTCGTGACCTTCTGAAGCTTTTGTGGTAGGTGTGATGATTGGCTCGGGGAAAGGATCATTTTCTCTCAATCCTTCTGGCATTGCCACACCACAAATCATTCTCTTACCTGCCTTGTATTCTCTTGCGGCATGCCCGGCTAGGTATCCACGGATGACCATTTCTACTTTGAATGGTTCGCATCGCTTTCCAATAGTAACATTCGGATCGGGAGTTGCTGTCACCCAGTTTGGGACGATGGAGGAAGTAGCTTTAAGAAAACTAGCTGCGATTTGATTGAGCACTTGGCCTTTGAAAGGGATCGGACGGGGTAGAACCACGTCAAATGCGGAAATTCTATCCGATGCAACTACGACGAGTTGATCTTCAAAAATATAAACGTCTCTTACTTTTCCTTTGTAAAAACCCACCTGCTCGGGAAATGTGAAATGGGTTTCTTTGATGGCGTTGCTCATTTGAAATTCGTTTGGGCAAAAATAGAAAAACCTGTTTCCCTATTCTCAGCCTTTGATTTTATTTATTGATTTTATTTCCGAATTCGTAGGTTTCAGTACGGATCAATTCTCCTTTTTCATCAAAAAATTTTCGCTCGCCATTCAGTCGACCTTTGGTGTAATTTCTGATTTCCTGAATGTTACCATTTTCATAAAAGGTTTTTACTTCTCCTTCTTCTACGCCCATTTTGAAAAAGACCGTCGAAAATGGTTTTCCAGAAAGGTAGAAGCTTTCCTCTTTGATTTTTTCACCTTGAGCATCCATGGTGATTCTAAGTCTAAGAGCTTCATTTTCATAGAAATAAAGGATGGGCTGAACCGGAATTCCTTTGGAATAAATGGCCTTCATTCGTATCGTTCCGTTGGGAAAGTATTCGGTCATTTCCCCTTCAGGACTTCCTTTTTTATAGGTTCCTCGACGCTCCGGCTTCCCATCCTCATAATTCAAGACATAGCTCCCATCCAAAGCGCCATTGATAAATTGTCGCTGGGATTTGAGTTGCCCATTGGGATAATACGTCAGCTCAGGTCCGTTTAGAATTCCTTTTGAGTAGGTGATTTTGGATAAAAGATTTCCAGCTTCATCGTATTCTTCGGTGACACCATGGTATTGTCCTGCCAGAAATTGGGTTTTGGACTTTGGATTTCCATTTGGGAAAAAAGAAGTGGAAATACCGTCAGGTTTATTGGCTTTGAAAGTGGTTTTATCCTGAATTTTTCCATCGGGGTAATAGGAAATGACTTCGCCTTCCAGCTGATTATTGACAAAAGTAGATTCTTGGCTTAGCTGTCCACCGGGATGGTAACTCAGTGCCTTTCCCTCGCGAAGGTTCTCCCGAAAGTGAATGATTCTGAGCGTGTCACCCGAATCAGGATCCAAATCATAAAATGCACCATCACGTTTGTCATTTTTTAAATGCCCGATCAAAATCAATTTGCCTGTTGGGTCGTAAAGCCATACCGGACCTTCAGCTTTGCCGTTGATTTTGGTGAGAACTTCCTTGATTTGAAGGGATTGTTCGTCATAATAAGTGCGGACAGTGTCTTGAGCAAAGGTGTTTGAGCCAGAAAGGATATACAGCCCGAGTAGAGCCAATACATGAATAGCTTTGTTTTTTCCTGAGAAGGAATCTAAAAATGGAATTAAAGGAATCAACATGGGGTGAGTGCGGTAAGATTACGGAAAATTAACGTCCGTGGAAGGCAATTTGACTATTTTTGGCCAAAATTTAACTGGACGCTTCCAATTTCAGTTTCTGGATACAACTCAAAAATATGCTACTCACCCGAATTTTACCCCTGACTGGACTTTTGATCTTTTTCTCATGCACGCAAGAAAAGCAACAGGAATTCAAAAACTACGAAGGAGAAATCTTTGGTACCTATTACCGCATTCAGGTTGGTGATTTAGCCCAGAATTTTCAGCCTAAGTTTGATTCGGTTTTTGCGATCATCAACAGTGCTTCCAATTCTTACATTCAAGAATCCGAAGTTTCAAGTTTCAACAATACCGGGAAGCTGACCAATCCTTCTTTTACTTTTCGGGACATGATGGATTCCTCGATGAAATACCATCGGTTGAGCGAAGGATTTTTTGAACCCACCCTTTTTCCACTTTTGAAAGCATGGGGGTTTTCATTCGAAGCCAGAGAATCGATGGATTCGGTAAAAGTGGCAGAGTTGAAAAAATTAATTGGGTTTGAATCAAAAATTATTCGTTCGGACTCAGGCTATGTAGTCGCTGAGGAAGGCGTCAAACTGGACATTACAGGCATTGGCGAAGGTTACGCTATAGACAAGCTGACCGAAGTTTTGGATTTGGCGGGTATTGAAAACTACATGGTGGAGATAGGAGGGGAGATGAAAGCCAAAGGCAAAAATCCCCGTGGCACGACTTGGACCATCGGTATTGAAGATCCGGCTCAGGCAGAATTAGGCAT
>CALRRX020000192.1:0-6248 GCA_943370675.1 Reyranella massiliensis 521
AATCCGTTACAAAGGAAATCATTGCCGGAATCGAAAATGAAAACCTTACTTGGGAGCAGGTTTGGAGTCCTCAAAACGCACCAAAAAATTATGCTTCAAACCGTCCTTATTTGGGCTTCAATGCGCTTTGGCTAGCCTGGGTTACCATCCACAAGAAGTTTTCAAAACCTTACTTTTTGACCTTCAATCAGGCTAAACAACTTGGCGGAAATGTCAAGAAAGATGAAATAGGTTCAAAGGTGGTATTTTGGAAAATCTCCAAGTTTGTCAAAGGGCAAACCACCACCGAGGATGGGCAGGACCAGGATATCTTTGGTAGAAAATTCACCCCGTTTATCTGGACCGTTTTCAATGTCGATCAAATTGAAGGAATTGATTTTTCTTTCAATGAAGAGGAAGTGAAAGTTTTTTCTCCGATTGAGGCTTGCGAGTCTATTATTTCAGGTTTCCAAACTTGCCCGGCTATCCTTCACGAGGGAAATGATGCTTACTACAGCCCCTCAAGGGATTTAATCAACATGCCTGCAAAGGAATCCTTCAAAGGAGACGAGCAATATTATTCCGTTCTTTTTCATGAGATGATTCACTCTACCGGCCACGGAAGCAGATTAGGAAGATTTTCTGAAAGACCTGCTTTGGTAGGCTTTGGTTCGGTGGAATATTCCAAAGAGGAATTGATTGCCGAAATGGGAGCCAGTTATTTGAATGCTTTTGCAGGGATCAAAGATGCTAATTTCAAAAATTCCCTGGCGTACCTCAAAGGATGGTTGAAGCCACTCCAAGACGATCCGAAAATGCTGATCTATGCAGCCCAAAAGGCCCACCAAGCAGCCAATTATATTCTAGGTATTGACCAAGAGGGGGAGGAGTAATCCTCCTTTTTTGCTTGTTTTTTCCCTTTCCTATCCTCTAAAAAATTGACCACCTCCGATGGTGCTTCTGAATAATAGAGAAATTCTTAAAGGAAGTTTATCGCTCCACTAAATCAAAAAGATCATGGAAAATGGAGCAAAAAAAGGAAAAAAACCATTTCGCAAAAGACCTTCTCTAAATCAAGCCAGACAGTTTTTCTTAACCCACGGATTTATCAAAGAGGAAGGAGAGATTTTCTTTTTCTTTCATCGATCAACTTGTTGGCGAATGCAATCCGGTGATAAAATTCGAGATTGAAAACTAGCCGCTGATAAATGGATCTGGAATCTGGAAAATTGACAAACGTTTGAAGTCAGTCAGAATGTTCTTTATTCCAGCGGTTAATAGCCTTTTCACGAAAAAAAGAAAGCTGCTATTGAAACTCTAGATCCGTATGTTTAAAATGTTGACATGGAAATGTCAAGAAAATTAACACTAGAAGAAGAGAAGCTCCGGGGAGAGTTAGTGATCTTGGAAGAGCGAATCCGGATGAAGATACGGAGGATTTGCGCCACTAATCTGAAGTTGCCCTATGAGCGACTGGCAGCTGGGAGGCACTTAAAGGAATTGTGTTTGTCAGCGATTTCGTACCTGGACAGGGGAGATGACATCAAGCTACAGGACTGTCTGAGATCGTTGAGGGAAAGAGGGATAAATATTTGAGACTTTCCGTGATTAAAAATTCTCCTTCTAGGATTTATCTAGATTTACCTATCGAGTTTATCTAAAATGTCCCGGATAAGACGCTCTTTATCCAGTTCCTTTTCTCTTTTTGCCCGCAAGCTGAATAGGTAAATGATCCAAATCCCCCAAGCAACTGCAAAAAGTGGGAATGGGTTATCGGCTCCTAATGCTCCGATCATGGCGATAAAGCTTATAAAAATAGTTCCTAAAAATTTGATGATTGGCCACATAGTCTTATTCTTTGATAATCAATATACTACTTTACGGGCGTACTTCACACATGTTTGGTTTTTTGGTGTAAATAAGTAAAGATGTTTTTATATAAATATTTGATTTATAACGGTCTTCCAGTCTTATTTTAAGAATCCCATTTCATTTTCCAGGCAGTAAATTCGGAAGGTCTAATACGATAGCGGACAAAATTTCCTTCATGTAATCCTAGAAGTTCGGTTTCTACTACCTCTGTGAATCTTGATCGATCTGGTTCTGGTAATTTTTTGACTTCAGATTTTATTGCTTGGGATGCAGCTTCTTTATCCATTTCATTGCTCACGATGTGGCTGACGATCGCTCGTATTTCTTCCCGGAATTTCATTCGGAAAGGATCCGGCTCCCCAAGGGATTGACGAATTGCTGCATACCTCAAAGCTGACCGCTCATAAGCCCATAGAAAAACATCTTTGAATAACTCGATACGATTTAATACATAGATGCCTAGCATTCCTTTGACATAGCTTTCTTCTGAAACATCGATAAAGGAAAGAGGAGCAAGATTGTGTCGGTTTAGCGGAATATTGGCAGCCAATCTGGATACACGCTTATTGATATCATCAAATGGTTAGAGATAATGAAGCTGAACCAGTACAAAAAAAGCCTGCTCAAATGGGTTTTGGATTTGGCTTGCTTTTGCCAGGATTAGATTAAAGTATTCTTCAATGAGTTGTGGAATTCCTAGAGGAGTAAATACTGAATTGGTGATTCCTACGCCAAAAGTCCTAAGCCTTCCTGATGCAGCCGGATTTGGTAGAAGGTTGTTTGAAAGCAAAGCATGGAGATTAAGAAAGGTATAGCGATTGAAGCCTACCTCATTAGACGATTCCACCAAAAACTCAATAGCTTCCTTGTGGTTAAGAATCATTTGCGTTTCCATCAGAGATTTGTTCGCGGGGATTTTTCCGTTATGGATAAGCAACTCCGTATCCAGAAGGGAATAGGTGTTGCCTTCCAGTCTGCTTAAATTCCAAGAAAGATCGATCAAAAGGCGACTTAATATTTCTCTGGCATAGGTTCCAGCCGGTTGTTCCTCATTCCTTGTTATTCCCCATTCTGCCAGTTTTTGTTTTTCTTGTTTGCTGAGATAGCTGTCGATATTGGGACGGTAATTTTCCAAAAAATCCCGTTAGTAACCGACAGGTTTTCTTTGCGCTTCAGGGCGCGAGACCAAGGCCCAAACGTCTTTGCCTTCTTGTGAAAGGGGAATGGTCGATTGTAGCTCCTCTTCTGATTTTATCTTTCCAGAATCCTGAGTTTGTTCAGGGACATTTGTATAATATCGTGTGGATCGAGCTTCCCCTTTTATTAGAATCAGATTCTTTTCTCTGAGGCTTTTTAGTCGTCTTTGAAGCGCTCTCTTTTCAATTTTAAATGGGAACAATCTAAGGAGTTGTTCTATTCCTAAGCCATTAGATGATGATTCAATTATTTTTGTAATCAGTTTTAACTCATCTCGATTTTTCATGTTTCTCCCATTCGTATTGCGACAATACTAAAAGTGAAATGACGCAATAAAAATTAAAGCGTCGAAAAAATGATGTAATTTAAAGTATTGTGTCAAAATGTGTGTTAATAAAATGCAATAAAGACTATTAAAAACTTTGGCACTTTTCTCAGTCTTGGCTTAAATAGAATGGTGATCGAATTGTTTTAGTAACTAGGAATTATTAGAGGGAGTAATATTTATACTTTGGCCACAAAGTAGGACTCAACCTTGTATTTTGAAAACAAGAAGCATGAGTTTGGATTTACCACTCAGATTTTAGGAGATAAAAATTAGCAATACTATTGTGTCATTTGAGGCCTTCTATTTTTGAAGTTTAACCACATAAAAAACTAATTATAAATTTTCAACCTAAATAAGTCTTTTCAGTCAACTTTGAATTTCCTTTGATCACTTCAACAGCTAAAAACTTGATGCTTTTTGATGTGAGCATATGGTCGATTTCTTTTCTAACCTTGACCACTTCAAAGTGCAAAGGGCAGGGGTTCTTTTCAGAACATTTAGGAAGACCCAAGCTGCACCCGTTAAACAGATTGTCTCCGTCAATAGCCATGATGATATCCTTTAACGTGATTTTGGAGTGACTTTCATCTACAAAAAAGCCTCCGTTTGGACCTTTGACTGATCCAATTAATTTGGATTTAACCAAAGTCTGAAGAATTTTGGCGGTGAAGGCCTCCGGGGTGTCGATTTTACTGCCGATTTCCTTCGCTCCCACTTTTCGGTCTTCCAGACTCTGTGTCCAGATGTAGATTACTGCTTTGGCAGCGTATTTTGCCGCTTGGGAAAACATTCAGGATAAATTTGTCCGAAAATAACTGAATTATTTCACAAAAACAGAAAAGCCGGATCTTAGTTCAATCCGGCCTTAGCAACTAAGAAAACCACAACCTATTTATTACTTGGGAAGCAGCACTTGGTCCACCACGTGAATGATGCCGTTAGATGCCGGTACTGTTCCGATTATTTTAGCTCCGTTGATGGTGACAGATCCATCTTCTGCCACAGCTACAGTGAGGGACCTGCCATCAGCTGTGCCGAGATTCCTGCCATTCACAAAATCCTCAGGTTTGTAGACACCTAAGAGCACATGGTATTCCAGAATGTCGCGAAGTTTTCGTTGGTTTTCCGGTTTCACCAAATCGTCCAATGTGCCGGCAGGAAGTGCGTCAAAGGCAGCATTGGTGGGTGCAAATACAGTAAACGGACCCACGTTAGAAAGCGCATCCACATAATCGGCTGCTTTCAGGGCGGCAACTAAAGTGGTGTGATCCGGTGAGCCAACAGCTACTTGGACCACATTTGGATTGGATACATCATCCACAACTGCAGACTGACCGGGATTGAGCGCTGCGCCTTCAGTACCGGCGTTTTGATTTTCGGCGGAAGGGCTTCCGCAGGATATACCTGCGAAAGCCAAACCAAGCATCAGGGGATAAAACAACTTTTTCATTGTGCTTGAGTGTAAAGGGTTAAAATGGATCTATTTATCCGATAAATTTATTTTATAATCTCAGGATACAAGTTTTATTAAGTCAAAAGTATCTATCAAAAAAATAAAAGACAAATAAATCCTTTATTATTTTTTTAACTTTTTCCTTGAAAATTAAGTCAGAATTAATTTGCTGAAAAACAATATTTTAATCTTTTCAAGAGCTGCCGGATCTAGCCTAAATAGCCTGTTACTGACAGATCATAGGATGCGCTGATTTTTGTCATGTTTTATCGAGAGATCCCGATCTACCTTGCATCTAATAAACGACCCCTTTATCCAATTTGAAATGAGTTCATGGCTTAAAATCTGGGAACCGGAGAATCCGGTCTTCTGGAATTCCACCGGAAAGGCAGTAGCCTGGCGCACGCTGACAATCACCACAATTTCTCTTACACTTTCTTTTGCTACCTGGTTTATGGTGAGCGCCATTGTCACCCGGCTTGATGGCATCGGATTCAATTTTACTTCGAATCAATTATTTTGGCTTGCTGCCTTACCTGGTCTTGCCGCAGGCACACTCCGAATAATCCACACATTTTTGATTCCGATTTTCGGTTCCAGGCATGTGATTACCGTGTCTACTTTCATCAAGTTAATTCCGGTAATAGGATTTGCCTTTGCCGTCATGGACCCCAATACTCCATTTTGGGTTTTTGCAGTTTTGGCATTGACGGCCGGTTTTGGAGGAGGAGATTTTTCTTCTTTTATGCCCTCGACCAATTTGTTTTTCCCTTCCCGGTTGAAAGGGGCCGCCTTGGGCATTCAGGCTGGAATAGGAAATTTCGGAGTGAGTTTAGCTCAGTTTATGACTCCGATCATGTTGGGAGTGTCCTTGTATGGGGCTCCTCAGGTTTTTTCCAAGAAAAATGCAGCAGGTGAGGTTGTACAGAGTGAGATTTTCCTTCAAAGCGCTTCTTTATGGTATGTTCCTCTTCTCCTGATTGTAGGTGTACTTTGTTGGTTTATGCTCAGAAGCGTTCCGATCAAATCTACTTTTAAGGATCAGCTTGGGATTTTCAAGGATAAACACACATGGTACTGCACGGTGATTTATTTTATGACTTTTGGGACTTTTGCAGGCTTGTCAGCTGCATTTCCTCTCCTTCTGAAATCAGTTTATGGACCCTTTGATCCCAGCTTGGATCCTTTGAAATATGCGTTTTACGGTCCGCTCATAGGATCGGCAGCCCGGGTTGGATTTGGTTTTATCGCAGACAAGACGGGAGGGGCGATTTTAACTACGATCTCAGGGATAGGTCTTTTTGTTTGCACTTTGGCCATTATTTTCCTAAACTTATTAGAGCCAACAGGGATCGATCAACTGGGAATATTTATCACAGTCATGATGCTCTTGTTCTTTTTCACAGGAATCGGAAATGC
>CALRRX020000193.1:0-6233 GCA_943370675.1 Reyranella massiliensis 521
ATGAACTACCTCCACCCTTGGCTGACCTTGGTCCTACCCAACCTGTGGCTGGCTGGTGCTTTGTTTTTCGCCCTGATTATTTTTACCCGAAATATCCGGTCCATCTATTCGGGAGGAATCGTGATTTTCATCGGGTATCTGCTTGCGAATTTCCTTTCTCAGGATATCGAAAACAAAGACTTGGTTCAGCTAATCGATCCATTTGGCTTGAATTCATTTGACCTGCAGACGCGCTATCTGACACCCTATGAGCAAAATACCTTTTTGCTGTCCGTGACTGGCAATCTTCTACTCAACAGGGTACTTTGGACTATGGTGGGTTTGGTTTTTTTCCTAGCCTCCTATTATCGATTTAGCTTTTCTTACTTTTTCCAAGCCTCTAGAAAAAGTAAAAAGGCCGAATCCACGAAAGAAGAAGCAGTCATCTCTGGTACTTTCCGCAAGGTGCTTCCGGATTTTTCCTCCTCCTACCAATGGAGGTCCTTTCAAACGCTCACCAAAATCGAGGTTCAAAATGTCCTGAAAGACATTTATTTCCGCTCCATTTTACTGGGTGGAATGATCTTTTTGGTACTTGATTTCTGGATTGGAAATACGACTTACAGCGTTCCGATTTTGCCTTCCACCTCCTTTTTGATGCAATACAAAGGGTACGATTACAACCTTTTCGTGTTCATCATCATCGTGTTTTTCACCGGAGAAGCACTGCATCGGGACAGATCTACGGGGTACTCGATCATCAATGATACCTTCCCAGTCAAGGACGGAGTAGTGATTGCTTCGAAGTTTTTCGGGATGGCTTTTGTCTGCCTCGTACTTACCACCTTGCCGATTGTGGTGGGTCTGATCGTGCAGATTCTGAAAGGATATTTCCTCTTCGACCTTGACGTCTACCTGATCGACAGCTACTTGATCACTTTCCCGGATTACCTCCAAATGGTCATGCTGGTATTCGCGGTCCATTTACTTGTGAACAACAAGTTTGCCGGGCATGCTGCCGCCATCGGGGTTTGGTTGCTGATGATTATTCTGAGAAATTTTGCAGAGTACGATTTCAATCTGTTTTTCTACAGCTACAAGCCGGCCTACACCTGGAGTGACATGAATGGGCTTGGGCACTTGGGTGATGCACTTATTTGGTTCAATATTTACTGGACCTCATTTGGAGTGTTTCTGGTTCTGTTTTTCAGCATTTTCTTCAGCAGAGGAACAGAAAATTCCTGGAAAAGTCGGCTCGCTACTGCCAAACGAAGACTCTCCTTGCCTTCGACCCGAATAGGATTTGCGTTTTTGGTTTTGGCCCTGGTTACGGGTGCTTACATTTTCCAATCGGTCGTGTATGACAATGGATATCGAACGGCCGAAGAAGGAAAACTCCGACAAGTGGCCTACGAGCAGCAACTCAAAAAATACGAGCGCATTCCTCAGCCCAAAATCACCAAAATCAAGATCAAAGCTGACCTGTTTCCCATGGAGCGTGAAGCCTACTTTGAGGCAGAAGTTCAATTGGTCAATAAGACAAGCTCAGCGATCGATTCGATCCACTTCAATTCAAGCGACCTGAGTGATTTTAAAGTAATCTACCAAGGAGACACGTTGCCTTACCGCTTTCCGCTGAACTATGAGCCTGCAAAATTTCAGATTTTGGGCAAAAAGCCAGAAAAGCATTGGTACAAGATCACTGCATTGCCGCAACCCATGCAGCCAGGTGACACGCTCAACCTGCTCATCGTAAGCAACAAGAAGTTTTCGGGCATCCCCAATTCGGGCTATGGAAGAGAAATCGTCTACAATGGAACTTTCTTCTCAGGAGGAGTCCCCGGCATGGGCTATGATCCAAACAATGAGATGAACAGCGATGAGGATCGCAAGAAATACGGTCTTCCGCCCAAGCCGGAAGATTTGCCTGAGCACAAAGATCCCTATGGAGAATCCACGTTGCTGTTTGCGAGTGATGCCGATCTGATTTCCTTTGAAGCCATCGTGAGCACAATCCCAAGTCAGATCGCCGTGGCCCCGGGCTATTTGCAGCGGGAGTGGGATGAAAATGGCAGGCGCTATTTCCACTACATTCAGGACACCCCGATTCAGTCATTCTTCACCTTCGTGTCTGCCGAATATGAAGTTCTTAAAGACAAGGCTGTACTTCCGGATGGGCAAGAAGTCAACATTGAGATCTTCCATCATCCGACTCACACGTACAACTTGGACCGTTTCCTAGCGGCTTACAAAGACGGGTTGACCTACTTCTCGGAGACCTATGGCAATTTCCAGTTCCGTCAAATGCGCCTTTTGGAGTTTCCTCGGTATGCCACATTTGCTCAGTCCTTCCCAAATACGGTCCCTTTTGCGGAGAGCTTTGGTTGGGTGGCAGATTTTAAGGATCCGGACGACTTTGATTTTGTCTACTACGTGACCGCCCACGAGTTGGCGCATCAGTGGTGGGGACATCAGATCACACCCAATTATACCCGTGGATCCAATTTGATTTCGGAGGCTTTGGCGGAATTCTCCGCTTTGATTCTCACTGAGAGAAGGTATGGAAAAGACAACATGAAGCGATTCCTGAAGGAAGAATTGGACAATTACCTTTCGGGTAGATCCAGTGAAGGAAAAAAAGAAAACACCTTCATCAACTGCAACCGCGCCTATCAGTGGTACTACAAGGGAAGCTTGATTCTCTACGGTCTTCAGGATTTGATCGGTCATGAGGCTATGGATTCGGCACTTCGCAGCTTCAATCAGGAGTTTGGACTCAAAGAAACCCCGCCTTTCCCGGGGAGCTATAACCTGTACCGGCATTTGGAAGCAGTGACTCCGGATAGCATCAAGTATTATTTGGATGATACTTGGAACAAAATCACGCTTTATGACAACAAGGCCGAAAAAGTAACTGCCAAAAAACTAGCCGAAGGCGAGTATGAAATCACGCTGAATCTCAAATCGCAGAAGCTCTACGCAGACGAAACTGGAAAAGAGTCCAATGCAGCATACGAAGCGGATTACATCGATGTAGGCATTTTTGCAGCGGAAGACAAGGATGAAAACGGTCGAACCCGTGTCAATCCACTCTATATCCAAAAGCATAAGATCAAGCCTGGTCAGACGACCCTTACGATCAAGGTAAAAGGTGAACCTGTCAAAGCAGGAATCGATCCCTACAACAAGCTGATCGACCGACTGCCTGATGACAATACAGTAAGTGTCGAAAAGCTTTAAAAATCAATGAATCATATAAAAAGCCCAGGTATTTGGTACTTGGGCTTTTTGCTTTATTGCCAGATGCTTACTTCCTTTTGGTAAGAAGAAATAGTAATTTGAAAACGCTAAAATTCACCCACCTGCTCCATGAAGAAAATTCTTCTCTCAATTGGCGTCCTATTATTCATCTTGGTTGCCGTTTTACTGATCAACACCTTTCGACTGACTTCCAAGCAAGTCCCTTCCGAACCTGTAGAAAAAGTGGCTATTTCGGATCAGGTATTTGAAAATCTATCCAAAGCTATTCAGTATAAAACCATCTCTTTTAGTGAAGAGGCTATTCCGGACTCCGCAGAATTTTTGGGATTTCATCGGTTTTTGGAAGCCACGTTTCCGTTGGTTCATAGTAAGTTGACTTTGGAAAAAATCAATACCTACAGTCTGCTTTACAAATGGCAAGGTTCAGACCCTTCCCTTAAGCCGATCATTTTGATGTCTCATCAGGATGTGGTCCCTGTAGATGAACCGACGCTAAAGCAGTGGGAAGCCGGACCTTTCGAAGGAAAAATCACAGACACCCACATTATCGGCCGCGGAACCTTGGATGACAAAGGAACTCTCATGGGCGTATTGGAAGCAGTGGAAAAATTACTTTCAGAAAACTACACTCCTGCGAGGACGGTATACATTGCTTCAGGCCATGACGAGGAAGTCGGTGGACCAAAAGGTGCAGGACTCATAGCAGAGCATCTGAAAAAACAAGGAGTACAAGCAGCCATGACCTTGGATGAAGGCGGATTCTTTGCAGAGGGATTGGTGCCTGGTCTTTCCGGACCGGTGGCGATGATCAACTTGGGTGAAAAAGGCTTTGCTTCTTTTCGCCTGATCGTGCGCACAAACGGAGGACACAGCTCAGCACCTCCCAAAGAGAATACCATCGGGATCTTGGCAAAAGCCATCGTGGACCTAGAAAACAATCAACTCCCCTATAAACTTGTCCCGCCGATCGATGCCCAGCTGGAGTATTTGGGACCAGAGTTGCCCTTTTTACCACGGATTGCCTTTGCCAACCCATGGTTATTTAAACGCCAATTGCTCGAAGGACTCAATGCCCATACAACGACAGCTCCCACGATCATCGATGGTGGGGTGAAAAACAACGTCATTCCGACCGTTGCAGAGGCGACCATCAATTTCAGAATTCTTCCTGGCGAGACCATCGAATCCGTTCAGGAACACATCGAATCCATTGTATCTGAAAAAGTTACTGTAGAACCCGTCGGATTCCTGACCAATCCACCTGCAGTATCCAGCGCGGATTCTGATCCCTATCGAATCTTGGAAAAAACCATCAGAAACCTACACCCGGAGACAACGGTAGTTCCAGGTCTGCTTGGAGGCGCAACAGATTCCCGATATTTCACGGATATTTCAGATGAAGTGTATCGCTTTTACCCCATTCGGATCGACCCAAAATCCATGGAGCGTTTTCATGGAATAGATGAAAAAATCAGCAAGGAGAATTACAAGGAGATCATCCAGTTTAGCTATCACCTGATCAAGAACTTCCAATAAGGTCAACATGAAAAAGTTAAAGAAAATCGGGATTTACCTTGGCATAGTCTTTTTGGTACTGGGCCTTTTTGTCCTATACACCTTTTGGAGTACGGGCTTCTTCCGAAAAATCGAGACGAGCCATGATGTTGGTATGATCGCCCAATCCGTGGATCTTCCGGGTGTAGAAGATTTGGCAATAGCCAGAAAAGACAGTTTCATGATCCTGTCCGTGGACGACCGCGCCAAGAGAAGATCTGGAGAAAAGGGACTTCATGGTTTGTATTGGATGGACCTCAGGAAAACGCCTTTCGAGGCAAAGCCTATCTCCCTACCGGCTGACTTGACCCTCTATCCCCATGGCATCAGCCTGATCGAAACAGGACCCCATGAATACAAATTGGCAGTCATCAATCACGTAAACGGGAATCATTCGGTTGAAATTTTCAACATCCGACAAGAAACCGTTGAGTATAGCCATCCGCTGATCGATCCCAATTTGATCTCTCCCAACGATCTGGTGTGGGTGGATGCCAATCGGTTTTACTACTCCAATGACCACGGGTCGAGATCCGCCTTGGGCATATTTGCAGAAAATTACCTCGGAATAGCCATCGCCAATGTAGGCTATTACGACGGATCCTCTTTTCGGATCGTGGCAGAAGACATGGCCTATCCCAATGGCCTGGTAGTAGATCAAACAGGGAAAAATTTGCTGGTTGCTTCATCTAGAAGTTTCCTCATCCGAGTATTTGAAATGCAAGACGACGGAGGTCTTACCTTTTTGGAGGACATTCCTACAGGTACCGGAGTGGATAACCTGGAACGCGATGAAGAGGGTACCATTTGGTCCGGTGCGCATCCCGATTTGATGACCTTTTCCGCTTACGCTGCCGGGAAAAAACCTATTGCCCCTTCTGAAATCTTAAAACTTTACGTTTCTGACCAGAAACTCAAGCAGACCACTGTGTGGCTGGACAAAGGGGAAACCATGTCCGCTAGCTCCGTGGCTATTCCTTTTGGTGACTACCTCTTTTTAGGCAATGTGATGGACGATCAACTGCTGATTCTTAAAAAATAACTGGAGGGCTGTCAGGAACTGATGGCCCTCCACTCTTTTGGGGTGATTCCACAGATTTTTTTGAAGCTCCGGTTGAAGTAGGCCAAATTCTCAAACCCCACCCGATAAGCTATTTCTGAGATGCTCAGATCGGTTTCCTGAAGTTGTTTTTGAGCTTCCGTGATTCTGAGTTGATTGAGGTATTGGGTGTAAGTGTTGCGTGTTCTCAGTTTGAAAAACCTGCAAAAAGCCTCTTTGGAAAGATTGGCCACCGCAGCGGTTTCCTCCAGAGAAATTTTCTGAAACCGGTTTTTGAGTAAAAACTGCATCACCCGGTCCATTCTACTCCCGTCTTTTTCGGAAAGTCCCATCATCAATCCGGCTTCATTGAGCCGTACCAAATCCGACCCTGCCTGAT
>CALRRX020000194.1:0-6226 GCA_943370675.1 Reyranella massiliensis 521
AGAACCCCAGACAATGTGTCCTTTTTCGGTCCTATCGTAGAAAATAATGTCCAAAATAACGTGCAGTTCTCCGCCGGAATCCGTGATATTGAGAAAGTCGGGCCATTTGGTTATGAAGCCAAGTTGGGTTTCAGAAGCTTCAAAGACAGCTATTTGGTCAGAGAGAATGAGGTTAGTGTACAGGCTTTGGGAACATTCAGACCTTCAGATGATTGGTCTGGAAAGGTGGGATTAAGCTATTTCTCTACACCAACCGAGGATTTGAAGTATGATTTGACCAGGACTTTTCTAGCGATCAGACCAGAGGTTTCCTACAACTATGAGGCTTTCCGATTTACAGCTGGTTTGAACATTGTCTCTGAGAATGATTCCCTTCCCGAAAAAGAAAGTGATTTCCGGATTTTCCCGGTATTGAAAGCCAGCTACCAGTTTGCTGATGAATTCGGTTTCTATGGTGAGTTTTCAGGAGATGTCAAGAGAAACACTTATTTCAGCTTTGTCAGAGAAAATCCTTTCCTAGGTCCAAGTGCTCAACTGCTCAATACCGTCAATAATTATAAAATCGCCGGTGGGATAGAAGGTCAATTCCAAGACGCCTTTCATTACCGAGCTGGAATCGATGTAGGCCGGTTCAACAACATGCATTTCTTCGTGAATTCGATTGCGGATTCTGCGCGTTTTGAAATCGTTTATGACAACAAGACCACCCTGGTCAACCTGAATGCGGAATTGGGAATGAAGTTTTCGGACGTGTACACCTTGGGTTCTCGATTGGATTTGTATCAATATGACTTGAGCACTCAGGCAGAAGCTTGGCATCGACCAGTTTGGGCACTATCCATCAACAATCAAGTGAAGCCTTTAGATAAATTGTTGATTCAGGCCAACTTGAATTTTATGGGGGGAATTAAGGCAAGAGGAATAGTGAGTGATGCTACAATTTTTCCTCCAGACGTTGAAGCAATCAACCTCAAAACCATAGCTGACCTTCAACTGAAAGCTGATTTTAAGATCAAAGATCGGATCTCCATTTTCGCTGAGGGCAACAACCTGACCAATGGAAAAAACATGCGCTGGTTGAATTATCCTGTTAGAGGAGTTCAGCTCATCGGTGGTGCCAGCTTCAAATTCTGATTATTCGGAATTTGAGGTTGGGCTTTCCGAGTATTTAGGTTAGTTTCGTAGCTTTCCCAGCATGAAGATGTCAGCAAAAGATACCGATACCCGTGAATGGTCAGATCCTAAGGATTATGGGCTGCCTTTTGTAGAAATTACTCCCCTCAAGCCTCAACAGGCAATCCAGAAAGAAAAGCAAGAAGTAAAGGAAAAGGAGCCTGTTGTTTCCGAGAAAAAATCGGTTGAGCCTGTTAAAGAACCAATTGCCGTTGCTGAGGATAAGCCGAAAACCGAATCAGCAAAGACAAAGGATTACCCTAAACCGAAAGTCGAGAAAAAGGAAAAATCCAATGCTTGGGTTTGGATAGTTGTAGTCCTGGCTCTTGTGGTATTAGGAGTGATCGTATGGCAACTTCAACTGAATAGGAGTGAGGTGTCGCCTATACAAATTTCCTCTACTAAGCCTGAGGAGAAAATGGTAGAAAATCAGCCTGTTCCTCTTGTAGAAACTACCGCAACTGATACCACAGTAAGTGCTGGAAATCAAGAAGCTATCACATCTATAAATAATTCAAATCCTAATCTTTCTAAACCTGCTGAAACTGGTACAACAATTGCCAATACGGTAAAAGGAAATTTGATCCGCATCGAATCCAAAGCTGAAAAAGTAAGGTATTTCATTGTGGTGGCGAGTTTGCCTAATGAGCAATTGGCCTTGGAATTGGCAGAAAACTTTTCGGGTAAATCTCAGGAACGTTTTCTAATCACTCCTTATGAGTCCAGTCCAAATTACCGGATTGCCATTGGCAAGTTTGACACTTGGAAAGCCGCAGCTGACGAAGTCGCGAGGATCAAATCTCAGTATTCTGAAGATTTGTGGATTTTGAACTATTAATATGATCCTTCTCCAAACCCTGACAATTGATTCCCTGTCCACTGCGGACACCTTGGCTACTGAAGCCACCAAAGAAAACATCGGCCTTTTGGATCTCCTGCTGAAAGGAGGCTATATGATGATTCCCCTGTACCTGTTATTTGTGTTGGCGATCTTCATTTTTATCCAAAAGCTAATCACCCTCAATAAAGCTGCGAAAACCCCAAGCCACCTGATGGATCAGGTAAAAGTCTTGGTTCAAAGTGGTCAGATTGATAAAGCTAAAATGCTTTGTGCAGGTGAAAATACCCCTGTGGCCAACATGATTGCAAAGGGAATTGAGCGGATCGGCTCTCCTCTTAAAAACATAGAAGTATCCATTGAAAATGTGGGTAAAATCGAGATTTATAAGCTTGAAAAAAATCTCGGCCTTTTGGCGACCGTATCTGGTGCAGCTCCTATGATCGGATTTTTGGGAACGGTAACGGGTATGATTCAGGCCTTCATCTCCATTGCGCAGGAAGAGGGAAATGTTTCCCCTAAGTTACTTTCCTCAGGGATTTACGAGGCGATGATTACCACAGCTGCAGGTCTGGTAGTAGGCATTATCGCCTATTTGGGGTATAACTATTTGGTAACCCAGGTCTCCAAGTTGGTACACAATATGGAGTACACATCGATTGAATTTATCGACCTACTTCAAGATAAGTAATCATGGGACTTCAGTCGAAAAACAAGATTGACGCGAGTTTTAGCATGTCCTCCATGACGGACATTATCTTCTTGCTGTTGATTTTTTTCATGCTTACCTCTTCCTTTATCACTCCATCTGGTTTGCCGGTGAATTTACCCTCCAGCGAAGCATCGGATATTGTAATGCAGGAAGTGACAGTATCGGTGACGAAGGACCTCCAGTTTTCTGTCAATGATAAAATTGTGAGCAGAGACCAGATCAAACCTGAGCTTACGACTTTACTTGAGGGGAAAAAAGGACAAGTAGTATTGCACATTGATAAGGAAGTTCCCGTAGAATTCTTAGTGGAAATCGGCGGAATTGCGGCTGGCCTTGAAGCCAACGTATCCATCGCTACCAAACCCTACTAATCATGCAAAGTTGGAATGCTGACCAAATAGAAAAGGAGAGTAAGAAAAAGTCTGCCATCATCACTGCTGTGGTGAATGTGTTGCTTTTCCTTGCTTTCTATTTTATTGTCGTTTGGCGTCCTCAGATTCCGCCTTTGCCAACTTATGGATTGGAACTGAATTTGGGTTTTACGGATGTGGGTTCGGGTAATCGAAACAGTCCAAACGCCCCCTCTGAGACACCATCCGAAAGTGTGGAACAAGCCGCTCAGGGTGAAGTAGCCCAAGCGGTGACTCAACCTGCCACTCCAGCACCCGCTCCGAAAACAGAAACTGCTAAGCCTAAAACAGCATCTAAGCCTGCAGCCAATCAAGCAGTGACTACCAAGCCTTCTCCCATCAAAGGCGTAGAAAAAGCAGCCGTAGAAACCAAAAAACCGGAGCCAGCCAAAACTGAACCCAAAAAGTCAGTCACCACTCCAGCAAAGTCTGAAGCGGAAAAAACTACCCAGAAAGCTCCTGAACAACCAAAAATCGATCAACGAGCAATCTTTGGTGCTGGTGGCACTTCAGGTAAAAGCAACACTCCCGCATCTGGCGGAGCCCAAGGCTCATCCAATGCTAAGGGTGATGAAGGTCGTCCAACCGGTACAGTGGACGGTAGAGCGATCATGGGGGAAGGAAGTGGAAAAGGAACCAATTCCGGCGCTGGCTACAGCTTGGATATGGCAGGTTGGGATTTTGCATCCAGGCCGACTATTAATGACCGTGTATCAACCCGTAATGGACGCATTGTATTCAAAATCACTGTGGACGATTCTGGTAGAGTAGTTCAAGCTGTGCCATTAGAATACAATGTGTCCAATGATGTTTTGGCTTATTACCGTCAGGTAGTCAACCAGATTAATTTCAAAAAATCCGGTGGGGCTGCTGCCGATTTTTCTACCGGAAAGATCACCTTTGTTATTAAGGTGGATTAATAATGACTTACCAAAAAACGCTCGATTACCTCTTTAACGCCCTACCCATGTTTCAGCGGGTAGGTGCCTCTGCTTTCAAAAAAGACCTCAGCAATACTCTTGCACTTTGTGCTCATTTGGATAATCCTGAGCGGAAATTCAAAAGCATTCATGTAGCTGGTACCAATGGAAAGGGGAGTACTTCCCATACCCTAGCAGCAATTTTGCAATCAGCAGGATACAAAACCGGGCTTTACACTTCGCCTCATCTTAAATCTTTTACCGAGCGGGTTCGAATTAATGGTCAGGAGATCACCGAGCAAGCGGTAGTTGAATTCGTTGAGGCCAACAAGTCCTTTTTGGATGAATTAAAGCCCAGTTTTTTTGAGATGACTGTTGGCTTGGCCTTTTGGTATTTTGCTAAGGAGCAGGTCGATATTGCTGTGATCGAGGTTGGTATGGGTGGCAGATTGGACAGCACCAATGTGATTACTCCTGAGCTTTCGGTGATTACTAACATCGGTTGGGATCACATGCAGTTTTTGGGAAATACCTTGCCACTCATTGCGGGAGAAAAAGCTGGAATTATTAAACCCGGTGTTCCGGTAATTATAAGCCAAAGTCAAGGAGAAACGACTCCGGTTTTCATTGAGAAATCTCATGAAAGTCAAGCTCCAATCACCTTCGCCGATCAACAAATCAAGCTGGAAAAACTGGCATCTTCTCAAGCTGGAATAGCCAAATACGCTATTTCCCAGAATGGAGAAACTTCAACCTTGGATTATGGCCTTTTGGGAGATTACCAAATTCATAACCTTCCCGGAATCCTGGAGTCAGTAAATCAACTTCGTCAGATAGGTTGGACAATTTCAGAAGAAGCTCTTCGAAAAGGGCTGAAAGAAGTTACTTCCCTGACCGGACTGAAAGGCAGATGGCAAATCTTAGGAGAAAACCCAACCATCATTGCTGACACAGGCCATAACGAACCCGGAATTCGGGCTATTTTGGGACAGTTGGAAAGCTATTCCTTCGAGCAGCTTTGGATGGTGATCGGGATGGTTCAGGACAAAGACATTTCTAAGATTTTGACTTTGCTGCCCAAGGAAGCCCAATATGTTTTCTGTCAGGCAGATTTACCGAGGGCGATGGAGGCAGGAAAACTTGCTGAGAAAGCCGCTGAGTTTGGTCTTAAAGGAGAGGTAATTCCCAATGTAAATGAGGCTTTTCAATTTGCCCGAAAAAATGCGGCATCTCATGACCTGATATTTGTGGGAGGGAGTACTTTTGTGGTCGCAGAAATTGAAGACCTCTAAATGAGCAGAAAAAAGCTGGTTCGCTTCGCCCAAAATGAAGCAAATCCCAATATCATCCAGGCTGGAAAGCCACTTTTTGAAACCATCAAAGGCAACTGGCATGAAGTTCAGTTCCAAAATCAACAGCCTCTTGTCGTCGAACTGGCCTGTGGTCGAGGTGAATTTACAGTTGGTTTGGGACGTGAATACCGAGATCAAAACTTCATCGGTGTAGATATCAAAGGCAGCCGAATCTGGAAGGGAAGTTCGACAGCAACTGCTGAAGGATTGACCAATGTCGCTTTTCTTAGAACTCAGATCCAAAATCTTACGGAGTTCTTCGGCGAAGGTGAGATTTCTGAGCTGTGGATTACGTTTCCCGATCCCTTTCCAAGAGAAGGAGACGAAAAGAGAAGATTAACCTCGCCGAGATTTTTGGATCTGTACAAGCCAATGATCAAAGCAAACGGCTTGGTTCACTTCAAAACTGATAACACGGGACTTTTTGATTACACCTTAGAATTGGTGAAAACCCGAGAGGATATCGAAATACTGGCCTATACGCATGATTTTTACCAAAGTGATATGCGTGACGATCACCACGGGATCAAAACCCGCTATGAGAAGATGTTTTCAGACAAGGGGGAGAAAATCAAGTATTTAAAGTTCAGGTTTAAGTGATAGACCTTTGGGGTTTTCAAGAACCCCGAAGGTCTTTGATTCGAAATAAAACCTTCGAGGTCTTTAAGACCTCAAAGGTTAGAAGGTCTCAAAGGTTTGTCAATTGCACGTTTTCCAAATACAGCGCCTGAAGCACTTTTTCCAGCAAAATATCGGCATCCACAGGCTTAGTCATGTAGTCATCCATTCCCACGGCTTTGGCTTTTAGTTTGCTTTTTTCT
>CALRRX020000195.1:0-6225 GCA_943370675.1 Reyranella massiliensis 521
CCAAGGGAGTGACGTCCATTCCGACGAATTCCCCCTTGAGGTACTTATAATGTGCAGCTATGGCAATCATGGCCGCATTGTCAGTGCAGTATTCGAATTTAGGTATGTAGAGGTTCCATCCTTTTCGGCGGGCTAGCTCCGAAAGCGTGGTTCTCAAGCCCGAGTTGGCAGAGACACCTCCTGCGATAGCAATTTCCTTGACTCCATGCTGCTTTACCGCTTCCTTGAGCTTGATTAGGAGCATTTCGATCAGGGTGTATTGGATGCTGGCGCAAAGGTCAGGCAAGTTTTCCTCAATGAACTTCGGGTTTTGCTGAAGCTGATCCCGAAGGAAATAGAGTACGGCAGTTTTGATCCCCGAGAATGAATAATTCAAGCCGGGCATACGTGTGATCGGAAAGGTAAAAGCCTTTGGATTACCTTGCTTAGCGTACTTATCGATAAGCGGACCACCAGGATAAGGCAATCCCAGCAATTTAGCGGTCTTATCAAAAGCCTCACCTACTGCATCATCTTGAGTCTCCCCAATCACTTCCATTTCCAGATAATCTTTCACAAGCACCAGCTGCGTATGCCCTCCACTGACTGTAAGGCAAATGAATGGGAAACTTGGCTTCGGATCCTCAATAAAATGGGCAAGCACGTGGGCCTGCATGTGGTTGATGTCGATCAGTGGGATGTTTAATGCTCGAGCAAAAGCCTTGGCAAAACTCACCCCCACAAGCAGCGACCCCATCAATCCAGGGCCACGAGTGAAAGCGACTGCTGACAGCTGCTCTTTGGAAATTCCGGAGGTAGAAAAGGCTTCCTGAATGACGGGAATGAGATTTTCCTGATGTGCTCGGGAGGCTAGCTCGGGGACGACACCCCCATATTTTTCGTGCACAGATTGCGTGGCCACAATATTATTGAGTACTTTGCCATTTACTATAATGGAGGCAGAAGTCTCGTCGCACGAAGACTCAATTGCTAGAATAGAAATATCGTTGGTACCCATTGGAAAAGAAGCCGAAAGTTAGGGATTTTTTGCACAAAGCTTTCCGAGTGATTCTTTGGGTAGTCTTTTCTACCCTACTTCTTTTGATCGGACTAGGCCTAGCCCTTCAAGTAAATTCGATCCAAAACTGGGCTATAGACAAAGTAGCAGGCTATCTCAATGAACGAACAAGCTTCCGAACCGAAATAGGTAAAATCCGAATTTCCTGGTGGGACGCGTTGACATTGGAAAACCTCCAAATTTTTGATCACCGCGATAGTCTGATGATCGGAGCAGAAAAAGCCTACGCAGATTTTGCACTGCTTTCCCTGATTCCACCAGGAGATCCGACCATCGATGCCGTCCGCTTGGAAAAAGCCAAACTGAATCTGATTACGCATTCGGGGGATTCAATGATGAATATCAACCGATGGGTAAAAGAGTTGACTCAGGTGTTTGGATCGACCAAGCCCAGCACCACAACGACTCGGTTTTTCATCTCGTCCGTTGAGTTAAGGCAATCGGAATTTTCGGTGATGGACCTGAGGGCCAATCCCATTGCTGAGGGCTTTGATTACACAAGGCTTGAATTTAAAGAGGTGACAGCCAATGCTGACAAGTTCAGTTTTATAGGCAGCAGGCTGGGCTTAGAAATCAAGTTGCTCTCGGGAGTCGAGTCAAATTCAGGGCTGAAAATCCAAGATCTGAAAACCAATCTTACCTACGATCCTAAGTACCTGGAATTGGCTGAGCTGAATCTGAAAACCGATAAAAGCCACATCAAAAATTACCTCCGGATGGACATCACTGGGCCAAAAGGATATTCAGACTTTATCCATCAAGTCAAACTCACAGCTCGAATGGAGGAAACCAAACTCCACCTGTCTGACCTGAGGATTTTTGCCCCCATGCTTCCTGAGATCGAAACTGAAATCTACCTCAGCGGGGAAGTGACCGGACCTGTTTCTGAATTATCCTCAGAGGAATTTTTAATAAGAATCGGAGAAAAAACTGCCCTTTTTGGTTCATTCCTAGTCGATGGATTACCAGAGATAGACAATACGTACCTCAACCTTTCTCTGAAAAACTCTGTCGTCTTTGCGAGAGATTTGGCACCCTACCTCAGCCCTGAGATTCAAAAAGAAATCCTAAAATTCAATACCATACGATTAGATGCAGATTTTGCAGGGTTACTTAACCGATTTACCACTAACGGCGATTTCCGAACCAGCATTGGTAACTTCAGTGGCCGAGTAAATTATGATCTCGTGAAAGGAGTCCCCTCAATCGTCTCCCGATTGAAAGTGCAAAATCTTGATTTGGGGGTTTTGGCTGAAAACAAAGAGCTCCTGCAAAAAATATCTTTGGAGGGAAATGTAAACATCAAAGGCTCTTCGATTGCCACAGCTTTAGTGGATCTTAATGCAAAAATCAGCCAACTGGGCATCAATCAATATAATTTCACCAACATCACCACTGATGCTACCTATGGCTTAAATCTTTTCCGTGGCAATCTGGCCATCAACGATCCCAATCTTAAATCCAGAGTCAAAGGCTACCTGAACCTGAACGAAACTGTGGACTCGGTCAGGTTAAATGTGGAATTGGACACGCTGTTTTTGGATCGGATCAATGTGATGGAGAAACCGGCATTTCTAAGCGGCAACTTGAGCATCGATACCAAGGGAATCACCATTGATGAACTAGAAGGGATCGCGAGATTTAACAACATCAAGGCGGGATATGAAGGTCGGGAACTCGAAGTGGGCGACTTTTTCTTCCAGTCCCTTTTTGCGGGAGGCACACGTACCCTTTCGCTCAACTCAGATTATTTGGTGGTAGCGGCCTCGGGACAGTTTAATCTCGAGCAAATGGGCAAAGACCTCTCCGTGCTTGGAAAGCAATACCTTGCCATTCTCCTCAATGAAGATCCACCACTCGCTGATCTGAAGAAAAATTTCTCAGAAGAATACAGCCTCGACCTGAATATCCGAATGACTGACATCAACCCGCTAATCAACTTGTTTCAGCCGGATCTGAGGATTTCAAAAAACAATGTTCTGGAAGGTGCTTTCTACCAAACGAGGGAAAATACGGTATTCAACTTTTTCACCTCCATAGACTCGATCAGCTACCAAGGCAATAAAGCATTTGGAACCAACATTGACTTCAACACCTCCAAAATCATCAACAGCGAAGACATTCTTGCCTCATTCTATGTGTACTCTAAAGAGCAGAAAGTTGGCGAAACGCTGGGATTCAAGAATCTGGGATTGGAAGCCATCTGGGATCAGACCAACTTGGACTTGCTGATCAGCTTGGATCAGGATTCGACCCAAAGTAAAGCCCGAATCGAAGCCGAAGCTAATTTTTCCAATGTCGGAACCTTCCTGAAATTTAAACCTTCCCTCTTGCGGGTACTGAATCGAGAATGGCAATTTGACCCCGGAAATCTCATCACCCTTTCGCAGGGAGAAGTGACCATCGATAAACTGTTCGTCTCCAATGAGCAACAAGCCCTGGGACTGCAAGGGAAAATCAGCTCAAATCCTGAAGAGAACCTTGACTTTACCATCAATCAGGTGGAACTGGATTTGCTCAATACGATCACCTCTTTGGATTTTGCAGGAAAAGCGGACGGAAGCTTTCGCCTGAGCAACTTGATCAATCAGGCCGAACTGGACGGTACCCTCCACATCGAAGGCCTAGAAATCAACGATTTTCCAATAGGAGAGATTGATGCATCCACCACATTAGGGGCGGAAGATCTGATCCTTAAAGTGGAAAACTACTTTAATGGACAGAAAAAAATAGACATCGAAGGCACACTTGGATTAGAGTATCAAAACCTCGATATGGATGCCCAAATGACACAGGCAAACCTTGTTATTTTCGAGCCTTTCCTTTCCAAATACATCTCCAACCTGGGCGGTACTGTCAGTGGGAATCTCCAACTCAGAGGGACTACCGATGTACCTGAACTCCTAGGCAGCGGGCGAATCGATCAAGGAAAACTCCGAATCAACTACCTGAACACTTCCTACCAAATCGATGGAAGCATCCTCTTCCGACCTACTCAAATCAGCTTCCAGGATCTGATCTTCCGTGACGTAAATGGCAACAGAGCCACGTTTACCGGAGGATTAAACCATCAGGGATTTGAAAATATCTTCCTGGACATCAATTCCCGATTGACCAATTTTCAGGTACTCAATACCAGCTCTAGGGATAACGAATTATTTTACGGAACAGCCTTTGCCAGCGGCACACTTGGCATCCGCGGAAGCACCAGCAATCTGGATGTCGTAGCACGAGCCACCACTCAAGCCAATACCCGAATTTCGATCCCACTGACCAGCTCCAACGAGCAGTACCAGGAGGATTTCATCCAAATCATCAACGTGCAGGATACGGTGAGAATAAAGGCACTTGCAGAGGAGGTCAACCGATTGGAGATTGAAAACATCCGAATGAATTTCATCATCGATGTGACTCCGGATGCTTTTGCAGAAATCATCATTGACCCTAAAACGGGGGAGAGTATCCAAGGCAGAGGCCGTGGTGTATTGAACATGAATATCGATACCCAGGGCAACTTTTCGCTAGCGGGTAATTATGAAATCGTAGAAGGTCTGTACAATTTCTCGCTGTATAATGTGGTGAAGAAAAAGTTTGAAGTGCAACCCGGAGGCAGAATCACTTGGTATGGGGATCCCTACACTGGTGTCATGAACCTGAAAGCTACTTATGAGGAAAGCCTATCCCTGCAGCCACTCATCAACAATACTAATCCTGCGCAAGAAAATAGTCAGATGAGAAGGCGCTTCCCGGTCAAGGTCGTGATGGACTTGCAGGGCGAATTGCTCTCTCCTAGCTTCAAATTTGGATTTGACTTTTCCGAGTTCCCTTCTTCAGGTGATGTGCAAACGACCATTTCCGCTTTCCAAAATCGGGTAGCTGCCGATGAACAGGAGATGAACCGTCAGGTATTCTCAGTCATCATGACACGGAATTTTTCTCCTGAGGGGCAATTCACCGGAGTATCCACCTTGTCTTCCAGTGTGAGTAACCTGCTTTCCTCACAGTTGAACACCGCCCTCGGACAAGTGGATAAAAATCTGGAAGTGAACATCGACTTGGCTACACTAGATCAAAATGCATTGGAAAACTTCCAGTTAAGTGTGGCATACACTTTCCTTGACGGCCGATTGAGAGTATCCCGAGATGGAGGATTTACAGACAACCGAGGAAATGCCAGTGCGGCATCGATCATCGGAGACTGGCAGGCGGAATACATGATCACCGAGGATGGCGTCTATCGACTTCGTATTTTCAACAGAAACAACTTCAACACCTTTACTTCACTCTCCCTGACCCAAAACGTGCTGTCTTACGGCGCCTCAGTGACCCAAAACGTATCTTTCAACTCCATCAGTGAGCTTTTTACAAAGATTGCAAGAAGAAGGGTTAGCCGGCTTTCAGTACAGGATTCGGATGATTTTTTGAGAAATGAGTATGGCGGCGAGGAAAATTGGACTCCGATTACCCCTGAAAAATTCCCGAGAAGAGAACCTGAAAATGACAGTCTTCGGGTAGAAAAAGTGCCTGCTAAGGAAGATTGGTAAAACATTTTGCTCTTTCCTGACTTTCTTCAAAAAAGAACCACCATGAAGAAGATCACCCTGTGCTGGTTTCGCAGAGACCTGAGAACAGACGACAATACAGCCCTCTTTTATGCCTTACAGCAAGAAACTGAGGTGCTGCCTCTTTTCATTTTTGATAAAAATATCCTTGACCTCCTAGAGGACAAATCTGACGCGAGAGTCCAGTTTATCCACCGAAAACTAAGTGAACTCAAGGCTTTTTTTGAGCAAAAAGGTGGCTCCATGCTGATCAAATACGGCAAGCCAGAAGAAGTTTACACGGAGCTCCTTTCTGAATTTGAGGTACAGGCAGTGTACACTAACCGAGACTATGAACCCTACGCTAAGAAAAGAGACGGACAGGTTGAGGCGATCTTGAAGGATAAAAACATTCCTTTTCTAAGCTTTAAGGATCAGGTCATCTTCGAACCGGGAGAGATTCTAAACGGCTCGGGAGAATTCTATAAGGTATTCACTCCCTTCAGCAAAAACTGGCTGGACAAATTCAAACAGACCAAAACCCAAGCGCTTCACGAACCCACTTGGAAAAATCTAACGAAGACCAATCCACTTCCGGAGATCTCCTTGTCAGAAATGGGCTTTTTG
>CALRRX020000196.1:0-6221 GCA_943370675.1 Reyranella massiliensis 521
ATCGCGATTCTTACAGGCACTCCCTTTAGCTCGTATTCAGCAAACTTCCAGCCTGGCTTTTGAGTATCTCGATCATCGTATTTCACGGAAATTCCGGCTTTTCTCAACTCAGCCATCATTTCTTTTACTTTGACTGAAATCGATTCCAATTCAGTCTCGCCTCTGTAGATCGGCACAATTACGACCTGATGAGGAGCCAATTTTGGAGGAAGTACCAATCCATTGTCATCGGAATGCGCCATAATCAACGCTCCCATAAGACGAGTACTCACTCCCCAGGAAGTGCCCCATACGTATTCTAGGCCACCTTCTTTTGTAGCAAATTTTACATCAAATGCTTTGGCAAAATTTTGTCCCAAAAAGTGAGAAGTACCCGCCTGCAATGCTTTTCCATCCTGCATCATAGCTTCAATACAGAAGGTTTCATCTGCACCCGCAAATCGTTCATTGGCTGTTTTTCTTCCTTTTACCACAGGCAAAGCCATAAATTCCTCTGCAAATTGGGCATACACGTTCATCATTTGAACCGTCTCATCCATCGCTTCTTTTGCGGAAGCATGGGCAGTATGACCTTCTTGCCACAGGAATTCAGCAGTTCGGAGGAAAAGTCGGGTTCTCATTTCCCATCTTACTACGTTGGCCCACTGATTGACCAAAAGTGGAAGATCACGGTAGGATTGAATCCAGTTTTTATAAGTACTCCAGATCACCGTCTCAGATGTTGGACGTACGATGAGCTCCTCTTCCAACTTTGCCTCTGGATCTACGATGACACCAGATCCATCTTCTGCATTTTTCAATCTGTAATGTGTGACGACAGCACACTCTTTAGCGAATCCTTCTACGTGACTGGCTTCCTTGCTAAGATAGGACTTAGGTATAAAAAGCGGAAAATAGGCATTAGTATGACCAGTCTCCTTGAACATTCTGTCCAGTTCGGCCTGCATTTTTTCCCAAATTGAGTAGCCATAAGGTTTGATCACCATACAGCCGCGTACTGCTGAATTTTCTGCCAAGTCGGCTCTTTTTACCAGTTCATTATACCAGAGGGAATAATCCTCACTACGCTTTGGAAGTCCTTTGCTCATGGAGTTGTTAAATATTAAAATGTGCTTATTTTTGCTTTAATTGGGGTTGGCAAATATAACCCAAAAAGTACAACCTCTAGGTTTTCGACTCGTATAACCATGCAACAATCCACTTCAATTATGAAGAATTTATCAATTATCTCTGCTTCCTTATTAATGGGCTCATTGGCGATTTCGTCTTGCAGCACTTCTAAAATGGCAGCAAGTAGCAATGACAATCTTTATTTCATGGCCTCAGATGTAAAGATTGCTACGCAATACGCTGTTGCAAATAACAATCCGTCCACATTTCAGAACTTAGCAAAGGAGCCAACTGCTCCTCAAGAAAGCTTTAGCTCCAGAAATGTAAATCCGGAATATATCTCTCGTTATGGACAAACTTCTGCGATTGAAGATGAAGAGGTAGTTTATTTTGACGACAATCAGAGCCAAACAAACTCAGCCAATCAACCAAACATTGATGTGTATAACAGTTTTTCTGTGAACAACTTCAACACCAATAGAGGTTGGGGAAACTCAGCCTTTAACATGGGATTTGGGATGGGATTTGGCGCATTCAATCCTTGGGGCATGGGTTTTGGTGGATTTAGCCCATGGGGCATGGGATTCAACGATCCTTTCCTAAACCCTTTCATGGGCTTTAGACCAGGTTTTAACGTTGGACTCAACTTCGGATTTGGCAGACCTTTCTACGACCCATTTAATCCTTTCTTTGGTTTTGGAAGATTTGGAGGCATGGGCGGTTTTTATGACCCCTTCTGGGGAGGTGGATTTATGGGATCACCTTGGGGATGGGGTCGCCCAATTTATGCTACAGGGCCAATTATAGTATTACCAGGAAGTGAATTTGGAAACAGAAGAGTAGTCTATGGTTCTAGACCTACTAGAGGTTCCTCTATGGTATCAGGTTCAAGAGGAATGGGGCAGTCAGCAATAGTACCAAGTACTGCTCGTTCTCAGGCAAGGGCCAATGCCGCAAATGGAACCGCTACTTCTCCAAGAAGAGTGGTATCATCAGAAAACGCTAGGGGTGCTAGCAGAGACTTCAGTTCCTCTCAAAATGACTACTACAACTCTGGAAGAAGCCGAGTAGCAAATACTTCTGGAACAACCAGAAACATGAACTCAGCAGCATCTGACAGAGGAAGCGTGTCTGGCAGCAGAAGTTCTGTACCAAGTGCAAGGCCATCCGCAGCTTATCCTAGCAATACAAGAGGATACGATTCTCCTTCCAGGAGCTCATCCTATCCTTCTGGATATGACAGAAGCTCTTCGCCTTCTTATGACAGAAGCTCAAGCCCTTCTTACAACAGGTCAACAGTTCCCGGAAATAATTCTCGCTCTACTTCTCCATCCTACAACAGAAGTACCAGCCCATCTTACAATAATTCAGGATCTCCTAGCAGATCTAATTATAACAATACACCTTCTTACAGCGCTCCAAGCAGATCAAGTTCTGGTTATTCAGGAGGTAGCAGTTTTAGTGCTCCGAGTAGAAGCTCGGGAGGATCCTCAGGAGGAGGTAGCTACTCCGGAGGTTCCAGAGGAGGAAGGGGGAATTAATTCCCCCCTTTTTTTTGTATAGACTACACAGTCAAAAAGCATCACTTCGTTATTTCTCTAAATTCTACTTATCAATGAGGATAATTGCATCACTCGTATTCTTAGCCTTATTTCCGGCTTGGACAGCGTTTGCTCAAAGCGGCTATTTTGAAGATGCCTACAGATTCAGCAGAGTAGTACCTGCCGGCTCAGCTAGAATGGTAGGTATTGGGGGCACTCAGTGGTCCTTGGGGGGAGATGTCTCCAATATTGCAGGAAATCCAGCAGGATTAGGTTTTTTTAGAACTTCAGAAGCCAGCTTCAGTTTGGGTTATTCCGATTGGGCGATAGATACTCGATATCTTGGCCAAAATAAATCTTATAATACCAGCAATTTTTCACTCCCAAACTTGAGCTATGTCGGAGCAAAACCAAAAGGAAATCTTGAAGCCAAAGCCTTCAAAGGCGGAGCTTGGGGATTTAGCTTTCAGCGAATAGCTAATTTCAATACTGAATTCGGTTATTTCTCAGACATTTTGGGAGAAAGCTCTATCATCGACTTTTACCTAGATGATGCATTTAGCATACCCGAAAACCAGATCGAAAACAGAGGCCTTACCGGATTAGCTTATCAAACCTATCAGATTAATCCAATAACTGTGGATCAAGATGGTAGACCTATCAATAATCCAAATACCTACGACTCTTTTGTACTTGGATTTCCTTTTCAAGATGAAAATATCTCACAGGAAGGCGCTGCCAATCAGGTGACTTTTGGCTATGGAGCAAACTTCCTACACAAATTCTTTGTCGGCGCCAGTTTAGGAATCAGAACCATCAATTTCTCCTCTTTTAAGGTTTATAATGAAGAATTTGTAAATCAGCCTCTTGCGACTTCGTCTTTACGAGAAAGCTTATTTATCAATGGGACAGGTGCAAATGTAAACTTAGGCATGATCTACAAGCCTGTAGACTTTGTAAACCTTGGATTTGTATTCCAAAGCCCCACTTGGTTTGCCTTGAGTGAAGAATATGAGGCAGGAATGACAGCCAATTACAATAACTACTATTTCGAACAAGAAGATGTCACCCTTGGAACCGAGGAAGCTGTGACTGACTTGATCATCAGTAGCTATGGAATCAATACACCTTTGAAAATTGGAGGTGGAGCTACTTTTTTCTTTGGAAAAAATGGATTCATCTCTGCCGATGTGGACTATGTAGATTATAGCAGGGCAAGAATCAGCTCCAATGATTTCAATGAAGGTCCAGACAATCAAGCTATTCGGGATCTTTATGGAAGTACTTTAAATTATCGATTAGGTGGAGAAGCTATCGTAAACAAACTGAGATTCCGCGCAGGGTATTCCCTCTTGGGTGATCCTTTTTCCAACACCTCAGGAATAGATCAAAGTACCCAAATCCTCTCAGGAGGCATAGGAATCAGATTCAACACATTGAGTTTGGATCTCTCGGTCAACAACCAAAGCTACAATACACTTTATAGAAGCTATCAGGTGTTTGATGAGAATGGGATAAATTTCGGCCCTGTTGCCGAGGTTAAACACTCCATTACCTCAGGAATTCTGACTTTGGGAATCAGCTTTTAAGCAAATTAATCAACTCATACATCAAAAGCTCAGCTGAGAAATCTTCCCCGCTGAGCTTTATTTTTGCCTGATTGTAAAAATACTCCCTTGAAACCAAAAGGGATTTGAGTTTTAGAATGATTTCACCCTGATCCAATCCTTGGAACATGGGTCTATTTTGAACTTTAGAAGCCTGAAGTCGCTGTGAAATGGATTCCAATGGCACATCCAAATACACTGAAACCGACTTGGCATTAATCAACTCCATATTGTCATTGAAGCAAGGCGCACCTCCGCCAGATGCCAGGATAAAAGAGGAATCCCTGTTCAGCAAGTCAGTAAGTGTCTCCGTCTCCCACTCCCTGAATTTTCCTTCCCCGTAAATGGAAAAAATCGCCGGAATTTTCTTCAAGTACTTTTCTTCTATCTGATGATCAAGGTCTAGAAAAGGAAATCCCAACTCTTGAGCTAACTGCCTGCCAAAGGTACTTTTCCCTGATCCGGGAAGCCCTACAAGGACGACTTTTAGATTTTTATTCATAGAAAGAGATCGATCACTTCCGTGGCTTCAGGAGTATTGTTGTGATGGTATTTTTGGACAACTACTCCATCTTTCAAAATCATGATACCTGGATTGGCTCGCATGATGGTTTTTACCACCGTAGCATCTGCCTGAAGTCCGATAATGCTCCATCCATTTTTATTCAAAAAGGCATCAATCTCCTCCTGAGTAGCAGCTGCAATGAATACCACATCCACTGGCGCACCTTCCATTGATTTGACCAGCTGACCGATCTCATCCAGATTGGCTTCGCTCATCTTGGCCATATTGCTGCAAAGGATGATCACTTTATTGCCTGCAAAAAGAAACTCGGACTGATCCCCTTCGGCATTCCAAGCTGCAAAATCGGAGATTTTGGGAAGGGCATCCGGATTTTTCAACACCATCTCCACAAACTCATATCCCTCTTCTGTAGGATATTCATCTAAATAAACAGTCTCCTGTCCTTTTTTCATCACATAGGTATACTCCAATGGCGCAGAAGGCTGCATGTTGACCGGAATGTTCACCCCGACTTTATAAGCTCTGAAATCGATAAAAGGCAGATTCTGGATCGCCCAAACTCCAATTCCAGTGGAGAGCACCAAGCTGGCAATCGCAGCAATGGAGGCCCATTTTGGAGTTTCTTCAGGAAGATCTGATCTGAAGAAAAACAAGAAGGAAATCATCACCAACAGAATGATGTCTTTGTAGAAAGATTCCCAAGGAGTCAATTTAATCGCATCACCGAAGCAGCCACAGTCGGTCACCTTATTGAAATAGGCGGAATAAAAAGTAAGGAACGTGAAAAACAAAATCATCATGGCCAATGCCCAAACTGTCTGCTGCAACCTCACTCCCAAGATCAACATGATCCCCAATACCACCTCAGAAACCACTAAAACCAAGGCGATGTATAGCGCAAATGGCTTGAAGTAATAGAAAAAGCCAGCAATATCATTAGAAAACACATCAAAGTACTCCTCCAACTTTATCGCTGTACCTACCGGATCATTGACCTTGATCAAACCTGAGAAAATAAAAAGGCCCCCAACCAAGATACGGAGTAGCCAAAGGATTGCTTGCTTGTTCATGTGAATTTTATGTTTCTAAAAGCCATCCAATTTGAAAAGACGACTGATTAAAATCTTGATTTAGGTCAAATTAGCTTGGGTCAACTTCATGATATCCCAATTTGATTAGGCAAAAAACCGAGTAATTGATCATATCCTGATAGTTAGCTTCGATGCCTTCAGACACGATCGTTACCCCAGCATTGTCCTCGATTTGCTTCACCCGATAGAGCTTCATCAGAATGATATCTGTCATTGAGCTCACCCGCATGTCTCTCCAAGCCTCTCCGTAATCATGGTTTTTATTTTCCAAAAGCGCTTTGGTATCAGCAGCCCAATTATCATAGAGTGGTTCTAGCTCTCCAAATGGAATCTCCATCCGCTCATC
>CALRRX020000197.1:0-6188 GCA_943370675.1 Reyranella massiliensis 521
AATCGGCATCAATAGCAGCCTGGTTCAGCTCCAATTTGCCCAAGCCTTTTTGCAAAGACTCCAAAGAAATCAGCATGTGAGCTAAAGGAACGCCAATCACGCGTAACACGGTGCTGTCGGTCAAGTCACGCTGCAATCTGGAGATCGGAAGTTTGGCTGCCAAATGCTCCAAAAGTGCATTGGCGATCCCGAGATTTCCCTCTGCATTTTCAAAGTCAATCGGATTTACTTTATGCGGCATGGCAGAGGAACCAACTTCACCTGCTTTAATTTTTTGCTTGAAATAGTTCATAGCCACGTACTGCCACACATCCTTTGAAAGGTCCAGCAAAATGGTGTTGATACGCTTTAGTCCGTCAAAAACCGCGGCAAGATTGTCGTAATGCTCAATCTGAGTGGTAGGGAAGGAACGCTCTAGGCCAAGGTAATTTTCCACAAAAGTGAATGCGAATTCATTCCACTCAAAGTCAGGATAGGCCACCACATGGGCATTCATATTTCCTGTAGCACCGCCGAATTTGGCAGAGTAAGGCACTTGCTCCAAAAGCTCCAATTGCTTTCGCAATCTCACCACAAAGACATTGATCTCTTTACCCAGTCGGGTAGGAGAGGCAGGTTGTCCGTGAGTTTTGGCCAACATGGGTATTTCAGACCATTGATCGGCAAGGTCGGCGAGCTTTTCGATCACCTCTTCCAATGCCGGTAAAATCACCTCTTGCAGCCCTCTTTTGAGCATCAGTGGCGTAGCGGTGTTGTTGATATCTTGAGAGGTCAAGCCAAAGTGGATAAACTCCTTGTAAGGCTCCAATCCAAGCTCATCGAATTTTTCCTTCAGGAAATATTCGACTGCCTTCACGTCATGGTTGGTGGTGCGCTCTGTGGTTTTGATCCAAGTGGCGTCTTCCATAGAGAAATGCTTCACCCAATCCCTGAGTTGTGGGAAAAGGGAGTGGTCAAATTCTGCCAGTTGAGGCAAGGGAAGTTGGCAAAGGGCGATAAAGTATTCCACCTCGACATGTACCCGATATTTGATCAAGGCAAATTCAGAGAAAAAAGCACGAAGAGGGGCGGTTTTGCCGGCATAGCGTCCATCCACTGAGGAAACGGCAGTCAGGGCATTTAATTCCATATCAAATTGATTTGCTGAGCAAAAGATAGATTCATTCCAAAATCAGGAAGTCGCAAAGGTAAGCGCTTGGTCTCAAAATCGGGCTTTCGGCCCAATATTTATCCAGGTCGAGCAAACTTACTTTTCTCTTTTAGGGTTATTGACTGAAATTTCCCGAGAGGATGGACAAATTCCCAGCTCGGGGATTAATTTTGCAGCCTATTCACTACCACATCAGATGTTCAATTTCTTCAAGAAAAAGGAAAAAGAGGTTAAAGTAAATCCATTTTTGCCGCTTAAAGTCAGAGAAGTCGTTAAGGAAACTTCGGATACGGTCACTATTTATTTTGAGCAGCCCGAGCCTTATTTGGATTACAAGCCTGGACAGTTTTTGACTTTGGTGATGGAGTTTGATGGAAAAGAGCAGCGCCGTTCCTATTCGTTGTGCACCTCTCCATTTGTGGATCCTTTTCCTGGGATTTCAGTCAAGCGAGTTCCGGGAGGTCTTTTTTCCAATTTTCTAAATGAAAAAGTATTCCCTGGAAAGACGCTGAATGTGGTGAAGCCTTTGGGCAATTTTACCACTGAGTTTCATTCCAAAAACCGCCGTCATTTCTTCTTGATCGCTGGAGGTAGCGGAATCACGCCGATCATGGGGATCCTCAAATCGGTATTGGTCAATGAGCCTCAGTCCATCGTGACCCTGATCTATGCCAGCCGAAACGAAGAGCAGATTATCTTCAAAAAGCAATTGGAACTTCTTCAACTCGCCAATCCGGATCGATTGACGATCATTCACAACTTGAGTCAGCCTTCTCAAAGTTGGACAGGATTGAAGGGTAGACTTTCTGGCGAAGTCTTGAAAGAACTTTTTGCGAAAGCAGAATTTGAGCCTCGGTATGAAGAAATCTACTTTATGTGCGGACCTGATGGCATCATGGACACTGCTCAGCAAGTCTTGGATGAGTTAGGTGTGGAAAAAGACAGAATCCATCGGGAAAGCTTCTTCTCTGCTGCTGCCCATCAGGCCCAGGAAGACGCCTTGAAAGGGATTAACAATGGAATCTTAACCCGAGACGTTACCATCGTGTTGGAAGGTGAGGAGCATGTAGTGACGGTTTCTCCAGGGAAAACTGTGTTGGAATCTGGCCTAGCTGCTGGTCTAAACATGCCTTATAGCTGTCAAAGTGGACTTTGTACTGCTTGCAGAGGAAGAGTGCTCAATGGACAGGTGAAGATGGATGAGGATGCAGGATTGAGTGAAAAGGAATTGGCAGCAGGTTACGTGCTTTGCTGCGTATCCAGGCCTTTGACTGACAATATCAAAATCACCATCGAATAAGCCTTAGCTCCTTGGAAACGCAAGAACTACGTACGATCTATCATCAAACAGAGCGTTTGACCTTGATCATCTTGATCATCACCTTGCCTATTTTTGGGGGTGTCTATTTGTATCATAACTCAGGAAGTATCACTAAAGACCTTCCTACTCTCCCAGACTTTTTTAATGGGTTTTTATTGGGTGTTTGCCCGATTTTGTTGATTTATCAGGATCTTACATTTCGTAAAAAGATCAAGTTGACTTTTGGTGAAACAGAACTGATCGATAAGGTGAAGATTTACTGCAAAGCAACAACCCAGCGATTTTTGTTTCTCTTCTTGGTTTCTGTAGGCGCGTCCGTAGGATTGCTTTTTGATGGAAATCCTTTTTATATCGTCCTTTTCGCTTTGGCTTTGGTGTTTTTCTCCCTTGCAAAACCCAGTGCTGACCGCATGGCTAGACTGATGAAGCTGAAAAAAGAAGACCGGGAACTTCTGAGAGAAATTGCCCGGCCTCAATAAAATTTGGAATAGGAGATTGAAATTTCAAATCTCAAACGTTCAATTTTGAATTGTAATATTTCCTGAGCTGATATTCCCGCGGATGGTTGTAGCAGCGCCGTTGGAGATTTCTAGCGTCTTTCCAGTGGAGACAGTACCTACTTTTAGGTTGCCCGAGGATGCCTTGAGTGAATAATTGAAGCTTTTCAAATCACTGCCTGTCTGAATAGTAAAATTTCCTGAAGTTCCGCTAAACTGAGTCTGAGGCCCCAATCCTGCCAAGGTAGCGCGGATATTTCCCGAGGTAAATTGCAATTTGCCCAAAGCCCCGATGTTGTTCAGCTTGGCATTTCCTGAAGTCAAAGCTGCAGATAATGTGCCCTTTACTCCGTCTGCATCCAATGAACCACTGGTGGATTCGTAATCGACGTTGCCATTGACCTGATTGATCGAGGCATTGCCTGAGGTGAGTCTGGCCTGAACGTTTCCACTTATACCAGTTACTTCCAAGGTTCCGGAAGTGGCCCCAAGGTAAAGGTCGCCTCCGATGTTGGATGCGGTGATTTTACCTGAGGTGATTTGTAGAGAAGTTTCAGCAGCACTGACTTTATCCACCTTAAGTGTTCCCGAACTGTTTTTGAACTTCACATTCATGCTTTCCGGTCCGGTGATCGTGATGCAGCCTTTGTTTTTGTTGTTCCAGGAGTAGTTACTCACTTTTCGCTCGAGACTGATTTTCAATACATCGCCCACCGTCACAAATACGATGTCTTGATCATTGTCATTGGAAGCGAGGTAGGCCGTAACCTCTACTGCTGAGGAGGAGCCACCCTGATAGCTTACGTCCAGCCAACCGCCGTTGACTTCGATGATTTTGATGTTGGAGTAAGATTTTTTGGTGTCCACGAGGACATTTTGAGCAAATGAGGCTGCTGTAGAAAGCAAAACCAGGCTAAAGCTCAATAGGAGTGTTAAGTTCTTTTTCATAGTGTTTTGATTGAATTATCTGAAAGAAACGCCAAAACTGATGGCTTGTATTTCTGGACCTTTGTCCGCTTGGAAGAAGTTATTGAGATCATAAGACACAAACAGGTTCACATCTCCGACGCCGATTTCGGTCCTGAGTCCATAGCGGAAGTTATTTGCAAACATGTTGGCCTTTTCAAACTGCTTTGTCGAGTTGCCATCTGCATCCTCGTAGACGAATTTGCCTCTGCCTCCCAGTCGAAATCCTCCATAAGCACCGACGCCGAAGCTGAGTTTGCCGTTGTTACTGACCAGCGTAGGGACAAAAGTCAGGTTAGCATAAGAGGCTGAGATTTTGGACTTAGTCCCTACACCTTCGGTAAATTCTTCCCATGCGATACCGTTTGGTGTTCGGATGGCGATCTGATCGCGGTCTTCAAATTTGAAATTAAACCAGTTGACGCCCAGGGAGGTATTGAGGTGGAAGTTTTTGGAGGCTTTGTATTGGCCAAGAAGTTTCACTTCCAAATTCCATGATCCCCAAGGCTTGATGGCAGGAGTTTGATTTGCAGGATTCCAAAGGTTGATTCCCAGATCAGTTACGCTTTCTACTGAGAATTTGGCCTCTTCTTTAGTAATTACCGTGTCTTGATTCCAATTTTTGTCTTCCACTTCCGCATCGAAAGACTTGGTGCCATCACTGAATTTTTGATAGGTCCAATCCTCTCCGAAAAAATGAAGGGTTTTGGATTTTACTACCGTTCGGTTTTCCTGCGAGAAACCAAAAAAGGGAAGGCCAATCGCTATAGCGAGTACTAAATAGAATGCTTTTTTCATAAAATAGTTGGTTTAAAGAATAGGAAAATGGGGAGGAGTTCTCCCCTGATTTTTAGAAAATGATACCGAATGCTATTGGGGTCACTGAAGGTCCTTTTCCTTCTTGGAAAAGTTCATTGAGGTCATAGGTAGTGTAGAATTTCACTCTTCCGACACCCACTTCGCCACGAATACCATAGCGAAGGTTTTGGAGGTAAAGACCGGTGCTTTCTGTGTCTTTTCGACGTGCTGAACCGTCTAATTCTTCATAAACAAACTTGGATCGGCCTCCAAGACGATATCCTACGTAAGGACCAGCGGCGATTTGCAAGCCTTTTTTCCCTTCACCATCCATTTTGCCGAAGTCCAGTTTGAAAAGTGTCATGGCAGTGAGGTAGGAAGCAGAGATTTTGCTTTTCATACCATCAACATCATTTCGCTCGAGGAATGCAATGCTCTCGTTTCCTTGTACAGCTTGGACATCGCGATTTTCGAACTTGAAGTTGTACCACTGAAAGCCCAATCCAAAATCCCAGTAAAATCCATTGGTGATTTTTTGAGAGGCCATCCAGTTGAGGCCTATGTTCCAGCTTCCCCAGCCTTTGACTGCATAGGGCATGTCTGAGGTCGGAAATCCGCCGTTTTCGATCAGGTTGTTGATTCCGATATCTACTGTGGAGTAAGCACGGAAGGACTTTTCCTGTTTGGATTTGCCACCGTCGGTTTCGATTTTGACTTTGGTGTTTTCGCCGGATTCATCTACGTAGAGACGCATTCCGCCTACTCGAACCTCAGTTTCAGGACCTTCCTCTCGGACTTTGACGATTTCTTTCACTGAGCCATCTCTCTTTCTAAGTTCGACGATGGTCAATTCACCGGTTTCTTTGTTTTCAACCAAGTCAAGCTCAGAGATGATCTGATTGATATTCATGAGTTTGAGCTTGTCGAAGTCTTCCTTGGAGTCGACAATGATGACCACTTTGCCTGACTTACCAAACTCCACCACCACGCTGTCTTTTGCAATGGTTTTTTCAGTCATTTGGGTGAAATCAGTAGAACTATTGCCGGCAAAAGCTACTTGAACCAGTGCCATGAAGCAGAATAAAAGCAGGTACTTTTTCATAGAAATTGATAATTTAAAAGGTGGTAGTTGGTTTAGTTTTCGTTTTATTTTCTGGATGTCAAGGTGGTAAACAGGTTATTTTTCTTGTCCTGTAGATCGGCAAATCCCTCGTCTACCTTTCCCAGCAGACCTTCTACTTTACCGACTGTTTTGCCCATCTCGGTGATTAGGTTTTTGTCAGGTTCGGTGCCTTTTTTTATGCCATCCGAGTAGATATTGACACGATAGAGAGGAGCATTTTCATCAGCCGGAGTAGCCTCTGCTACTGTCTTCTGCATGATGGCTGGCTGAATAGCCGGAAGTGTTGCTTCCTTGATCTCTATGCTCACAGGCGGAACAGTTACTTGCAATTCT
>CALRRX020000198.1:0-6184 GCA_943370675.1 Reyranella massiliensis 521
GAAAATTGGACTTTCTGTGCCTTGGAATGAATACTTTTTGAAACAAGACGAGTTCAAACAACATTTTGAAAAGATGCATAAAAGCGCACTTTTTGAATTTGAAACTTTTGAAAAACTCCAGATTTCCAAAATTATAGCAGACTTTAAAAGAGATGGGAAAACCAATTACGGGATGATCAGGCAGCTGTTTTTTCTCTCTTTATGGTATGATTATCAATTTGAAATGTAATTTTTAGTAGAAATGACTATTTCTGTTTTATATTATCCTCACAGAGAGGGACATAATTCGATTTTTCCGCTATTTGCTTTTCACAAGGCTATTAATAGCAATGGAATATCTATTAAATTTTTTCAGTCCCAAAAGGAGTTTCTTAATTCTAATCCCGATTTCTACCTCATTTCTGGTGTTTCTTTACCTAAGTTGATAAAAGGTGGAAAAGTAGCACACCTTGAATTTCTAAAGGATTGTAAAAAGAGAAATTCACCTATCATTTTTCTTTCAGGAAGTGATTCGGTAGGCCCATTTGATAATGATATTTTAGGTTTAGTAGACTCCTATTTGATGAGGCAATTGTTAGCCAATAAGGAGTTTTACTTACAGCCTCATCGAAGATTTTATTTTAGAGATAAATATTTTGAAAAATATCATTTTAAAAATCAAGAGGAATTTCCTTTGGTTCAATATACTCGAGATGAAGTTAAGAAACTTGGGATTTATTGGAACCTAGGATTAATCGATTGGAAGACTCAGACTTCCTCCAAATTGATCAGGTATTTTCACATCATTACCAGAAATAAAAGATTCAAGGTGTTTTCATGGGGAAAGGACCTTAGAGATAGGAAAATCGACTTATCATTCCGGGGAAATTTATTCCCTAATTCACATGATGTCAGTAGGTTTCATCGTTTGCAGACCTATAGGAATTACAGAAAAACTTCTTCTACAAGAATGGTTTCCAAAGAGGGCTTTCTGGCTCATGCAAATTTTATGAAAGAGCTTGGGGATACTAAAATCTGTTTGTCACCATTTGGTTGGGGAGAAGTCTGTTACAGGGATTTTGAGGCCTTTCAAATGCGAACATTGCTGTTCAAACCAGATATGAGTCACCTTGAGACTTTCCCGAATTTGTACTTGGACTCTACCTGCATAAGTTATGATTGGGAGGCAATAACTCTTTTAGCCAAATCAGAGGAAATCTTAGATAACATTGAAAGGTACCAGCCTATTGCTGATGAAGGCCATCGTCTTTTCAACTATTATTTATCCGAAGATTCAGGTGGTAAAGAATTTGTAAACCACCTCAACGGTATTTTAAATAATGCCAAAAATAATTTTTCCTCAAGGATAAAATAAGCAGATGGATTATAGCAGGATTAAGATTTTTTCACCAAAGTTTGATTACAGAAATAAGATTCTATTTGAGCTTTTTGAAGTTGATGAAAGCAATAAGTTGAGGATTTCCGACTTAGCATCTTTGGAATTCACTATAGTTGATGACGCTATGAAGGCAGATTGGATCATGATACCCATGTTCATCACTTCTTTAGCTTCACAGTCTGGAAAAGAATTTATCAGGGAATCAGCTGACCTAGCAAGATCTCTAGACAAGCCATTTGGAGTATTTTCCAACTCTGATTTAATCATTGATCCAGGGGTACAGGATGTTTATTTATTTACTCCGGGGGCTTATTCTACATTTCCCCAACTTGTAGAAATCCCTGCGATTTTACCCTATGATCCGATTCAAAAGTGGTATCAGGGCAAATGGACTGCTTGGAATCCTCAGGGCCCTTGGGTTGGCTTTTGTGGACAGGCGACCAGCAATCCTATTAAAATGCTCAAGGATGGCTTGAAAATATCCAAGCTTAGAAAGGATTTGAAAAAGGGACTTTCAACATACCTTACGGTTCCCAAATTTTTACCAGCTTGGGAAAGAGCAAGAATATTGAGGAAACTTAAAGCCTCTGACCTAAAGACAGATTTTATCTTAAGATCAAGATATAAGGGAGGCGCTAGTTCTCCTCTGGAAAAGGAAAAAGTAGAAGAAGAATTCTATCAAAATATTCATAATAGCCTATTCACTGTGTGTATAAGGGGAATGGGTAATTATTCAGTCAGGTTCTATCAAACTTTAGCAATGGGTAGAATACCCATTTTGATCGATACTGACTCTGTACTACCCTTCAGCTCCGAAATTCCTTATGACCAATTTATTCTAAAAGTGCCCTTTGAAGATAGATTTGACATAGAACGAAGGATTGTCACATTTATAAAGTCAAAGCCAGAAGAAGAACTAGTTAGGGTTCAAAAAATGGCCAGAGAGTGTTGGTTAAGTCATTTTCAAGTGGAGGGGATGATTAGGGATCTTGCCTCTCAAATGAAGAAATTGGCTATCGAATTTAAGTTGAAATAGGAAATAAGTTGATTTAGAAAAACCCAGCATAAATGCCTAAAATTAACATACTGAATATCCCAAATTACTATTGTTCCTACTACCATCTGGGATTGGAGCAACTAGCAGACCTTAGATATACCCCTGATAAGGAATTTGCCCATCTAAACAATAAGCCTTTTTTAGTCATTGAATATCAGGGAAAAGTGGCAGTAATAGAAAACGATGATCCTATTGGCGTAGATAAAAAATCCTATGATGCGTGCGATTTGTACTTCGCTACCAATAAGCTTTTGGCAAGAGAAGATTACAATTGGTCTAAAGTAAATCCCATCTATCCTCATTATTCGATCAATAATTGCTGGGATTACTTGAAGCTCTTTGGTGCAAAAGGCGCCTTGGAAATTGGTGCCAAAGAATTTTTGCGTCAATGGTATATCCTATACCGCAGACCGGATTTCTTGAATATGGAAAGAAGAAGTCTGGAAGGTAATTATGTGTTTTTTGCAGGAAGTATCTGGAAAAAAGAGCCATGGGCCAATCAGATGAGAGCGGACTTTGTGCAGGCTTGCCAGTCAAACCCATTAATAAATTTCGAGGGAGGAATGAATCCAAGATCAGATGGCGATTTGTGTGGTCTACCGCCATCGGTAATGGATAAACGATACACTCCTGCAGATTTTGCGGAAAAATCCTCGAGATCTGTGATCGGATTCAGTAACCCTGCTGTACTCGACGCGGTGAGTTGGCGACTGGCTGAATATTGGAACTACTGTTGTTTTGTATTAGGGTTCCCTTTCAAAATTGACATGCCAACTGTTCCCGAGCATGGAAAACACATGCATTATGTTCAGGATTCTTCAGAATTCTCGGAAGTCTTGACCTATGTAATGAAAAATCCTTCCTACCGCGAAAAAGTCTCACAAGGAGGGAAAGATTTTTTTGAGGCAAATTGCCTCCCCAAAACTCAGGCAAAGCGCATTTTAGACCTTTTAGAAAATTGCTAATCCACAAAAATTAATATTCAATCAATATGAATCACCCATCTTTTTCTATAGCCGGAAGAATGGTCGGCTATGACTATCCACCCTTGGTAATTGCAGAAATTGGAATTAATCATGAAGGTTCGCTTGAGGTAGCTAAAGCTATGGTCGATTCCGCCCACCGTGCAGGTGCAGAAGTGGTTAAGCATCAAACCCACATCGTCGAAGATGAAATGTCCGGTGCTGCCAAAAAGACTATTCCAGGGAATGCAAAAGTTTCCATTTACGAGATCATGGAACGATGTGCCTTGAATGAATCTGATGAATTGGCTCTAAAAGAATATGTGGAGAGTAAAGGGATGATTTTTATCTCAACCCCTTTTTCCAGAGCTGCGGCAGATCGATTGATTAAATGGGATGTACCTGCATTCAAAATCGGTTCCGGTGAATGTAATAATTACCCACTACTTGAGCACATTGCGGATTTTGGTAAGCCAATTATTATGAGTACTGGCATGAATACCATTGAAAGTATTCGGAAAGCAGTAGCAATTTTCGAGCAGCGCGGAGTTCCCTATGCGCTTTTGCATACCACTAATTTGTACCCAACTCCTGACCATTTGGTAAGACTAGGCGCGATGGTAGAAGTTCAAGAAAATTTCCCTAATGCCGTTGTGGGCTTAAGTGATCATACACTCACCAATCATGCTTGTTTTGGCGCTGTCGCACTGGGTGCTTCTATTTTGGAACGGCATTTTACAGACCATATGGATAGACCAGGTCCAGATATCATTTGCTCCATGGATGAGAAAGCATGTAAGGAATTGATAGAAGGATCACGCCTACTACAGCTCCAAAGGGGAGGAAGAAAAGGACCGGCGGAGGAAGAAAAAGTCACCATTGACTTTGCCTTTGCAACGATCTGTACCATCAAACCGGTCAAGGCAGGCGAGCTCTTTACCAAAGAAAATATTTGGGTTAAAAGACCTGGAAAAGGGGGGATTTTAGCTGAGCATTATTCAGAGGTTTTGGGAAAAGTGGCGAAGATTGACCTAGAGTCCGATATTCAATTGCTTTGGAATGACATCGAATAAGAAAAAGATTATTTTTTTGACAGGAACAAGGGCTGATTTTGGCAAGCTGAAGTCCTTGATTGAGATCACAAGAAATCACCCCGATTTTGAGGTGCATATTTTTGTGACTGGTATGCACCTGCTAGAACAATATGGGTATACCTTTTTGGAGGTTCAAAAATGCGGTTATCAAAATCTTCATGCATTTAAAAACCATACCGATGAGCGGACAATGGACCTTAGCCTAGCTAAAACCATTGAAGGGTTTTCAGCTTTTGTAAAGCAGGTTAGTCCAGACCTAATTGTAGTGCATGGTGATAGAATCGAGGCTATGGCCGGTGCCATTGTGGGAGCATTGAATAATGTCCTTGTGGCTCATATAGAAGGAGGGGAAGTTTCAGGTACAATTGACGAACTCATCAGGCACTCTGTTTCTAAATTGGCTCATATTCACTTTGTTTCTAATCAAAAAGCCAAAGAACGATTGATTCAGATGGGAGAGTTGCCAGATTCAGTTTTCGTAATCGGTTCGCCCGATGTGGATCTTATGCTTTCTTCTAATTTGCCAGCTATTGAGCAGGTGAAATCCTATTATGAAATAGAGTTTGAAACTTTCGGGGTTGCCATGTTCCATCCTGTCACTACAGAATATGATCGCATGGATCACTATGCAAAAGAGTTTGTAGAAGCACTTTTGGGATCCGAAAAAGAATACGTAGTCATCTTCCCGAACAATGATTTGGGAAGTAAATTCATTTTGAAGGAATATGAAAAACTTTCAAATCACCCCAGATTCAGGATTTTTCCTTCTATCCGATTCGAGTACTTTTTGACTCTGTTGAAATATGCCCGTTTTATGGTCGGCAATTCCAGTGCAGGCATCCGTGAGGCTCCTTATTATGGCATACCTGTTGTCAATATTGGAACTCGACAAAAAAACAGGGCCCTGCATCAGGATATCCTAAATTGTGGATATTCAAAACAAGAGATTTCGGATGCTATCAAAATTGCCTGCTCCAGTAGTTTCTCCAAAGAAGATCTTTTTGGGGAGGGAAATAGTGATCAACTCTTTTTGAAATCACTAGAATCGAGTGAATTCTGGGATATAGATAAACAAAAGCAGTTTAATGATATTTCAGTGAAATTGAAGTAGAAGGTCATTCTTGGTTCTATCTACGTTTTATACTAATTTCTTAATGAAAATTTTAAACAGGTTTTTTTATTTTTTGAAAAAATGGGTACGAATTGTGTTTATTGGAAAAGGTTAAAAGTATAGCGCATTTAATTTTGCAGAATCCTACTCAAATAGTTGATTTTAGACTAATTGGCCTATTAAGGCTAATTATCCTTTTCATTTTTTTATTTGGGACTGGGGAAATATTCTCCCAGCAAATCCCAAGAGCGGGCTTCCCGTACTGTCAACCTTTCCTTGGAACTCAAAATGTAAATTCAATTCCATTCACTGTAGCTGATGGAGAAGGTGTTTTTAATGGTAATCCTTTTATTCCATACCAAACTGGCCAGGGACTAAGATTAACAGAGAGTGGGGTTAATTTGCGAGGTTGGATTTTTGTAGACTTACCCTTTTCACCAACTTATGGTATCAAGACCTCATTTGAGTACTTTATTCATAATCAGGGGACTAGTTCTGGTTTGGGGGATGGATTCAGTTTCTTTTTGTTTGACGGAAAAATCGATAATACCAATTTTGAAATTGGAGGACTAGGTGGGTCGT
>CALRRX020000199.1:0-6184 GCA_943370675.1 Reyranella massiliensis 521
CCAAACCGTTTTATAGAGATCTTTGATGTTTTGAGGAATACCAGGTACGTTTTGTACTGAACCATTTGTGGAGATCAGACGATTTCTCATGTTGTCATTCCACATGCCCAAGTCAATCAAGTCTTTCATCAGGTGCTTGTTGACCATGATAAATTCACCTGACAAGGTTCTTCTAGTGTAAAGATTAGAGGTGTAAGGCTCAAAACACTCATTGTTGCCAAGAATCTGTGAAGTAGAAGCCGTAGGCATAGGAGCCACCAAAAGAGAGTTTCTCATGCCATACTTTTTGATCTTCTCTTTCAGCTGATCCCAGTTCCATCGGCCTGACTTAGGAGTGACTCCCCACATGTCAAACTGAAGTATTCCTTTGGAAGCAGGGCTGCCCTCATAGGTTTCGTAGGTTCCTTGAGTTTTTGCCAATTCCATAGACGTCTCTGCGGCAGCAAAGTATATGGTTTCAAAAATGTCCTCATTTAGACCTCTTGCTTCTGCAGAATCAAACGGCATTCTGAGCATAATGAAAGCATCAGCCAATCCTTGAACGCCCAATCCAATAGGTCTGTGTCTGAAGTTTGACCTTCTTGCTTCTTCTACAGGATAGTAGTTGATGTCGATTACTTTGTTCAGGTTTCTAGTGGCAACTTTCGTGATTTCATAAAGCTTATTATGATCGAAGAAGAGCTTGCCATCAGGTCCTTCTGTTACATATTTTGGCAAGGCAATAGAAGCCAAATTACATACCGCTACTTCGTCAGGGGCTGTATATTCAATGATCTCTGTGCACAGGTTAGACGATTTAATGGTTCCCAAATTCTTTTGGTTTGACTTACCATTAGCGGCGTCCTTGTAAAGCATGTAAGGTGTTCCTGTCTCGATTTGAGATTCCAGTACTTCAAACCAAAGTTCTTGTGCCTTGATGGTTTCTCTGGCTCGCCCTTCGCGCTCGTATTTTTCATACAATCTCTCAAACTCTTCTCCATGGCAATCTGAAAGGCCTGGAGCTTCATTAGGACAGAAAAGTGACCATTCCTCGTTTCTCTCTACTCGCTTCATGAACAAGTCAGGAATCCATAGCGCATAGAACAAGTCTCTAGCACGCATTTCTTCCTTACCATGGTTTCGCTTCAACTCTAGGAAATCCTTGATGTCTGCATGCCATGGCTCCAAATAGATTGCAAAGCTTCCTTTTCTTTTACCGCCACCCTGATCCACGTAGCGAGCGGTCATATCAAAGTTTCGAAGCATTGGTACGATACCATTGGAGACGCCATTTGTTCCTTTGATATAGCTTCCTTTTGCTCTTACGTGGTGAATAGATAGACCAATTCCCCCCGCAGACTGCGAGATCTTAGCGCACTGCTTCAAAGTATCGTAAATACCATCAATGCTATCATCTTTCATCGTTAGAAGAAAGCAAGAAGAAAGCTGTGGCTTGGGCGTTCCAGCGTTAAAGAGGGTAGGAGTGGCATGTGTAAACCACTTTTCTGAAAGCAAATTATAAGTCTCAATAGCGGAATCGATATCTTCTTTATGGATACCCACCGCTACTCTCATCAGCATGTGCTGAGGTCTTTCTACCACTTTCCCATCTAATCTGATAAGATAACTTTTTTCAAGAGTTTTATAGCCGAAATAGTCATATCCAAAGTCGCGCTTGTAGTCGATCGCCTCATCGAGTCTTGCAGCGTGATTTTTAATTATTCCGTAAACTTCTGTATCAATGAGCTGTGCGTTTTCTCCTGTTTTAGGGTTCACGTAAGTATACAGTCTCTTCATGGTATTCGAGAAGGACTGACTTGTAGTTTTGTGAAGGTTTGAAATGGCAATTCTTGCTGCTAAAATCGCGTAGTCAGGATGTCTTACGGTAAGAGAGGCGCAAACTTCGGCGGCTAGATTATCCAGTTCCGTGGTTGTCACTCCATCATATAAGCCATCTATGACCTTTTTGGCCACCTCGATGGGCTGGATAAATTTTGGATCTAATTCGTAGCAAAGGTTTTCGATCCTTGCGGTGATTTTGTCGAATCGTACTGATTCTCTTCTTCCGTCTCTTTTGATTACTAGCATATTCAGGCGATTTTAGGATGGTTGGTGGTAGAAAAGTGGATATTAAAAGTCCTCCTCAATGGAGAAGCGTGCGGTGCTTTCGGCAGGTTCGGTAGATTTCATCACTCCGGCTTTTTGATAATCACCCACTCGTTTCTCAAAGAAGTTGGTTTTACCTTGAAGTGAGATCATATCCATGAAGTCAAACGGATTGGTGCTGTTCCATACTTTTTCACAGCCCAATTCCATCAAAAGACGGTCTGCCACAAATTCAATGTATTGGCACATCAAATCTGAATTCATTCCAATCAATCTGACAGGAAGCGCATCTGTTACGAATTCTTTTTCAATGGCAACAGCGTCCATGATTATTTCCCGTACAGTCTCTTTTGGAAGCTGATTAATTACATGCTTCGTATATAGGTGGCAAGCAAAGTCGCAATGAAGCCCTTCGTCTCTTGAGATCAATTCATTGGAGAAGGTAAGACCTGGCATTAAGCCTCTTTTCTTTAACCAGAAAATGGAGCAAAAAGAACCCGAGAAGAAAATACCTTCTACAGCTGCAAAAGCGATCAATCTTTCTTGGAAATTTCCGTTGTCAATCCAGCGAAGTGCCCATTCAGCTTTCTTTTTAACACAGTCTATATGTTCGATGGCATTGAGCAAGCGATCTCTTTCTACTGCATCCTTTATATATGTGTCAATGAGGAGGGAATAGGTTTCGGAATGGATATTTTCCATGGCAATCTGAAAGCCATAGAAAAATTTGGCCTCCGTGTATTGTACTTCCGCAACGAAATGTTCTGCCAAGTTTTCATTTACTATACCGTCAGAGGCTGCAAAAAATGCCAATACATGAGAAATAAAATGTCTCTCCCCGTCATTGAGATTTTTCCAGTCTGTCAAGTCCTGGCTCAAATCAATCTCCTCCGCTGTCCAAAAACTCGCTTCAGCTTTTTTATAGTATTGCCAGATGTCGGCATGCTGAATCGGGAATAGGACAAATCTGTTTTTGTTCTCCTGCAAAATAGGCTCTTGCTGCATCGTTCTCTTGGTATTTGGTTAACTGAAGTGGAATGGTTTTGGGCCTTTATCCTTGTCTTCTGTAGGGCTGGTGAAAACAAAAGCTGCCTTTTTGGAACAGCTTTCAACAAATATGTAAAGCAAAATCAGAAAAAAAAACTTTGCAGAGGCCTATTTTGTGGTAAAATTGACCAGCAGTCGAAAAAATGATAAAATATTATAAATCAAATAAATACAATTTATCAACCAAACCAATACATCAATTAAAACAGCGATTTTAGCCCTTTTTAATAATTTTCAACAATTTCAAAAAAGTTTTCCACATCAAATCTTTATTCAAAAATTGACCGTAAGTCATTAATCATTGAAAATTTGTTTATTTTTTTATCTGTTGAATCCCAATAGATTGACTCAAATTTCCAGAAGAAGAATAATCTGCTGTTGGCAATTTTAGAATAAAAATGTAAGGCCATCTGCTGGCAAAATTCTATAATTTTTGCAGAGCTACCATTCCCAAAGATAAGCTACTCGATGGAAGTTGAGGTGGGTAAAACAAAAGGTTGGCAACGGGCAGAATTGCGTCCATGACATACTCATGGTAAGTGACATTTTTGATGCTCAAAAATTATCTCACCTCCATCTATGAGTTTCCATCGCCATCGAGCAAAATCTCTTCTAACTCGATAACATTCCATTTTTTATGGTCAACACTTAACCAATCCATGAGAATTAAGCGGAACATTCATGATGTAATGGTTGAAATTTGAGGAAAGTTTTTTTGTTCAGTTTTCCTTCTCTATATTTGCGCTCCGATTTCGATAAATCAATTCTCATGTACGCAATTGTTAACATCGCAGGAAAGCAGTTCAAAGTAACAAAAGATCAGTACGTCTATGCCCCTAAAATGGCAGGCGAAGCTGGCGCTTCCGTCGAATTTGATCAGGTCCTTTTGGCTGAAGCCAATGGCACTGTATCCGTAGGTGCTCCTCTCATAGCTGGAGCCAAGGTGTCCGGGAAGATCCTGGATCATGTAAAAGGTGACAAAGTGATTGTCTTCAAAAAGAAGCGCAGAAAAGGCTACAAGAAGAAGAATGGTCACAGACAAGACTTCACCAAAGTATTGATCGAAAATATTTCACTCTAAGATTTTCCTCCCAAGGAAATCATAAACGAATAAAACCATGGCACACAAAAAAGGTGTAGGTAGTTCCAAGAACGGTCGTGAGTCACATTCCAAAAGATTGGGTGTGAAGAAATTTGGTGGTGAACCAGTTATCGCTGGTAACATCATCGTTAGACAAAGAGGTACTAAGCATCATGCTGGTCTCAATGTAGGTGTAGGAAAAGATCATACTCTGTTTGCATTGACAAACGGTGTGGTTGCTTTCAAAACCAAAGCTGACGGCAGATCTTACGTGCATATTGTTCCTTCTGAGGCCTAAGCACTACTTACTAAAATCTCAAAACCTCTTCCTCGGAAGGGGTTTTTTTTTGCCCTTTTCCTCCACTTCTTCACCCCTTATCAATTTTTTGAATGAATATCAACCGCAATCAGCTAACTTTTTAAACTGAAATCCAATCAATCACACCTTACATGAATAAAATACTCAAAACAGCTTGGTCAGGCGTATTTCTGATTTTGCTGCTTCTGGGCAATTCCTTATCCGCCCAGCAAGTTCCCGATCCCAAAGTCTATGATGCTGTACAGTGGAGACTGGTCGGTCCTTTCCGAGGAGGACGGGCCGATGGAGTCACAGGCGTCAAAGGAAGTGACAAAACCTATTATTTTGCCTCCACAGGAGGAGGTATCTGGAAAACAACCAATGCGGGTCAAACCTGGAAATCTGTTTCTGATGGATTTTTTGGTGGCTCCATGGGTGCTGTTGCCGTAGCCGAAAGTGATACCTCCGTTGTATATGCCGGAGGCGGAGAAAAAACCGTCCGGGGCAATGTGTCCTTCGGTTATGGAATTTGGAAAAGCTCGGATGCAGGAAAGACCTGGGCTCGTGCTGGCTTGGATAAAAGCCGCTTCGTTTCTCGTCTTCGTATTCACCCAAGCAATCCAAACGTGGTCTATGCTGCAGTATTGGGAGATATTTTCAAGCCTGATCAGACTCGCGGAGTCTATAAGACTACCGATGGAGGCGCCACTTGGGAGAAAGTTTTGTATGTTAATGATGTCTCTGGTGCGGTGGATCTGATTTTGGATCCAAACAATCCAGAAATACTCTATGCGACCACTTGGGAATTGAAGCGTACTCCTTACAGCTTGGAAAGTGGCGGACCTGGTTCCAAAATGTTCAAATCCACCAATGGTGGCAAAACTTGGGATGAGCTTTCTGCCAAAGAGACTTTCCCTAAAGGCCTGCTAGGGATAATGGGCGTTACTGTTTCTCCCAAGAACTCCAACCGACTCTACGCCATCATCGAGAATGACAACGGTGGAGTATTCACCTCCAAAGATGCCGGGCAAACTTGGGAGCGCGTGAATGAAGACCGTAACTTGCGTCAGCGGGCTTGGTATTATTCCCGAATTTATGCCGACACCCAAGACGAGGAAACACTCTATGTGCTCAACGTGGATTACCATAAGTCTACCGACGGAGGCAAGACCTTCAAAAATTATGAAGCTCCTCATGGGGATCATCATGATCTTTGGATTGATCCTGCTAACAATCAGCGAATGATTATTGCAGATGACGGAGGCGCGCAAGTTTCCGAAGATGGCGGTGCCACTTGGTCTACTATGATGAATCAGCCGACTTCACAGTTTTACCGAGTGACTACCGATAACAGCTTCCCTTACCGTATCTACGGTGCTCAGCAGGATAATTCCACAGTCAGAATTCGCCACCGAAATGACGGAGGTGCGATCACCGAGGCCGATTGGGAACCGACCGCTGGAGGTGAATCCGGCTGGATTGCACCTGATCCTTTGGATAGTGATATCGTGTACGGTGGATCGTATGGAGGACTCTTGACCAGAGAAAATCATAAAAATGGGACTTCTCGCACGGTCAACGTATGGCCTGACAACCCAATGGGTCATGGGGCTGAGGGTATGAAGTACCGATTCCAGTGGAACTTCCCGATTTTCTTTTCCCCTCATAATCCA
>CALRRX020000200.1:0-6181 GCA_943370675.1 Reyranella massiliensis 521
GCTTTTGGGAAAAAGGTCAGTGAAGAAACCATCAATCTTACTGTGGCGGGATTGGATAGTCCGGGTGTGGATGTGCAAATCAGACACAGTGAGACTAATAAGCTGATTTTTTCAGAAAAAGTGACAGAGCCAGCCGCTTTCAAAAAGAACTACAAGTTGAAAGGCGTAAGTCCTGAAGAGGTCTATGTGAAAGTGACCGACAATTTGGGACGATCCAAGGAGCTGTTTTTCGAGAAATAATCCTGAATTCACCACTTGTAAAAGCCGGGCCTAGTGTCCGGTTTTTTTTTGAAATAATGAGGAATTCTTGGGACTGATTTTCTAAGCTAAAACCTCATCCCATGTAATTTCTCTATTTTTGATACTAGAAAAACTAAACCCAAATATGTTCGGACTTCACAGATCGCTCTTCACCGAGGAGCATGAACTTTTCAGACAAAGTGTTCGCGATTTTATCGCCAAAGAGATTATTCCCAATAATGCGGAGTGGGAAAAGCAAAAAATGGTCAGCCGAGAATCTTGGCTCAAACTGGGTGAAAACGGATTTTTAGGAATCCAGGCTCCTGAAAGTTTGGGAGGAATGAATATTCAGGATTTTCGGTATAATGCCATCTTGATCGAGGAGTTGGGATTGAGTGGTTGTTCCGGACCTGCCATTGGCTATCCCTTGCACAGTGACATCGTGATGCCATATATTTTGCATTATGCAACCACTGCCGCCAAGGAAAAATACATCCCCAAAATGGTCAGTGGTGAATATATCGGTGCGGTGGCTATGACCGAACCCGGAGCAGGCTCTGACCTTCAAGGCATGCGAACTACGGCAGTAGATCAGGGTGACCACTACCTGATCAATGGATCTAAAACCTTCATTACCAACGGTTATCTTTCAGATGTCGTAGTTGTAGCCGCCAAAACCGATCCTACCAAAGGTGCAAAGGGTATTTCTCTTTTCCTCATCGATAAAGATATGCCAGGATTTACCAAAGGAGTTCCTTTCGAAAAAGTGGGATTGCATGCGCAAGACACCTGCGAGCTATTCTTTGAAGATGTAAAAGTGCCTAAGGAAAACCTATTGGGAAAAGTAGGCGATGGGTTTAAATACCTGATGACCGAACTTGCCCAAGAGAGACTGGTAGTATCCCTAGCAGCTTTGGCTTTGGCAGAATTTGCTTTAACAGCTACTATCGACTATGTGAAGCAACGTAAGGCCTTCAACAAGAGCCTTTCGGAATTTCAAAACACCCGATTCAAGCTCGCCGAAATGGCGGCCCAAGTGGAGCAAGGAAGAATCTACTGTGATTACTTAGTTTTCCTTCACAACGAAGGAAAATTGGACTCCGCGATGGCTTCCGCAGCTAAATACAACATGACCGAGCTGCAATGTAAAGTAGCCGATGAATGTGTGCAGTTGCACGGAGGATATGGATACATGTGGGAATATGGTGTGGCAAGAGCTTGGGCAGATGCTCGAGTGCAACGCATCTACGCAGGTACCAATGAGATCATGAAAGAGCTCATCGCAAGAAAAATTTTGAGCTGATCCAAAACTTTTGGTAGAGCAAAGGAATTTTAAGTAATTGGAATCAAAGAATCACCCAAAATCTCCGACTATATGAATGATTTTCCTTGGTTAAAATTTTATCCGGCACTGGTGGACAAAGAAGTGGATGTCAAAGCCTACTCAAGTGTCACCGAGCTTTTCGAAGAAAGTGTAAAAAAATTCAGCTCTTCAGTTGCCTATGAGTGCATGGGCAAGACGCTTTCGTTCACTGAGTTGGATAGGTTGAGTGCTCATTTCGCCAATTATTTGACTCAAGAGTTGAAATTGGCCAAAGGATCAAGAGTAGCCATTCAGATGCCCAATGTGCTGCAATATCCTGTTGTGATGTTTGGTGCGCTTCGAGCCGGTATGGTGGTGGTCAATACCAATCCGCTGTATACACCTTCCGAAATGAAGCATCAGTTCAATGATTCCGGGGCAGATGTGATCGTGATTGTAGCCAACTTTGCCTCAAACCTAGAGAAGATCAGAACGGAAATTCAGGCAAAGCATATCATTGTTACCGAGCTTGGGGATCTTTTAGGAGGTCTTAAGGGTACCATTGTGAATTTGGTAGTGAAGCATGTCAAGAAAATGGTTCCTGCCTTTTCGCTTCCCGGTTCTGTGTCTCTTAAAACTGCCCTAGCAAAAGGGTCAAAGCATCAACTCATTCGAGTAAAATCCAACTTGGAGGATCCGGCGTTTTTGCAATATACCGGAGGCACGACTGGTGTTTCCAAAGGGGCTGAGTTGACCCATGGAAATATTGTGGCCAACATGCAGCAGATTTCGGCTTGGATGAAACCAAAGCTAAGGGACAAGGAAGAGATTGTGATTACTGCATTGCCTTTGTACCACATCTTTGCTCTGACGGTCAACTGTCTAGCAATGCTAAAAATTGGTGCGCACAACGTGCTGATTACCAATCCGAGAGATATGAAGGCTTTCATTGGAGAATTAGCTAAAAAACGCTTTACAGTGATCACTGGAGTCAATACCTTATTCAATGGTTTGCTCAATCAGGAAGCGTTCAAGGCGCTAGATTTTTCAGGTTTGAAGATTGCAGTTGGCGGGGGAATGGCTGTTCAAAAGGCGACTGCTGAAAAGTGGAAGGCTGTAACAGGTGTGCCTTTGGCTGAGGGCTATGGACTGACCGAAACGGCACCTGTGGCGACATGTAATCCAATCGACGGTACAGAGCGAATTGGAACTATCGGGATGCCATTGCCAAATACTGAAGTGATGATTGCAGACGATCATGGCAATCCTGTTCCTATTGGAGAGCGTGGAGAAATTCTCATCAAAGGCCCTCAAGTAATGAGAGGCTATTGGAAAAGACCTGAAGAAACAGCCAATGTGATGCATGGAGAGTGGTTCAAGTCAGGAGATATCGGTGTGATGGATGAGGATGGATTTACCAAAATCGTCGATCGTAAAAAAGAGATGATCCTCGTGTCTGGATTCAATGTGTATCCTAACGAAGTGGAAGATGCAATTGCTTCTTGCAATGGCGTATTGGAAGTGGGAGTAATTGGTATGCCTGATCCAAAATCTACCGAAAAAGTAGTGGCTTATGTGGTGAAAAAAGATGCCTCACTAACTTCCGAAAAGGTCATTGAGCATTGTAAAGAATATTTGACCAATTACAAAGTTCCAAGAGAGGTCTATTTTACAGACGAACTTCCAAAAACCAACGTGGGAAAAATCCTCCGGAGAAAGATCAAAGAAGCCCATGTGGAAAAGGTGGGAGCTTGAGTTTTGACTGTCGTTTAATAATTAGATAAACTGAAGAAAACCGCGAATTGCCGCGGTTTTTTTCTTTTTTTGCACCTCTCAATTATTAGTGCAGAAAGCCTGTTTTGGCTAGTCCCAATCAAAGATTTTCAATACTTCAAATTTTCTAATTTTTAAATCCGCATGACCTGGCAATTAATCAAAGATGCAATCCAAGGAAAGGAGCAGGATTTCACGCGTCTTTCTTTAAAGACTGCCATTTTCATCTTAGCTATTCCCATGATTTTGGAGATGATGATGGAGTCTGCCTTTGCGGTGGTGGACATCTTCTTCGTAGCTCGATTGGGTGAGTATGCGATTGCGACTGTAGGATTGACCGAATCGGTGATCGTACTGACTTACGCGATCGGATTTGGAATCAGTATGGCAGCGACAGCTTTGGTTTCAAGACGATTTGGAGAAAAAGAATACGATGAAGCCGGTTCAGCCACCTTTCAACTGTTGGTAGTAGGAAGTATTATTTCAGTTTTTTTGGGAGTCTTCGGATGGATCTTCGCACCTGACTTGCTTCAGATCATGGGTGCAGAACCAGAAGTGATTGCCTCAGGCACCAATTACGCGCGTATCGTATTTGCAGGGAATACAGCGATTATGCTCCTCTTTTTGATCAATGGGGCATTTCGAGGTGCTGGACAAGCTCACCACGCCATGCGTTCGCTGTGGATTTCCAATGGATTAAATATCATTTTAGATCCCATTTTGATTTTTGGTATTGGATCTTGGGATGGATTTGGCTTGGATGGTGCTGCTATGGCTACCACGTTTGGGAGAAGTATGGGGGTGCTGTATCAGCTGTATCACTTATTCAATGGCAAGCACCGATTAAAGATTCTCGCTCAGCATCTACGAATCAATTGGCTGACGATCAAAAAGATATTGGATTTGTCTTTAGGAGGGATGGGGCAATTTTTAATTGATTCCTTGTCTTGGGTAGCGCTGACAAGGATCAATGCTGAATTTGGTTCAGAGTCCTTGGCGGGTTACACGATTGCTTCCCGTATTTTGATCTTCACCATTTTACCTGCTTGGGGACTTTCAGGGGCTGCGGCTACTTTGGTAGGACAAAACTTAGGAGCAAAAAAAATCAAACGTGCCGAGCAGGCTGTGTGGCTGACTACCCGATACAATGTCATTTTCCTGGCTTCTGTGACGGGGATTTACATTCTGTTTAGCAATCAGCTGGCAGGTATTTTTACAGACATTTCGACGGTGAAAGCTGTAGCGGCACAAGGACTTTGGGTGGTGGCTTTGGGTTACATTTTCTTTGCGGTGGGAATGGTTCTGACTCAGGCTTTCAACGGTGCTGGAGATACTCGCACGCCCGCCTGGATTAATATCGTGGTGCTTTTGGGGATGGAGGTTCCTTTGGCCTATTTTCTTGCTTTTCCGATGGGCTTAGAGTCGCTTGGTGTATTTATTTCGATAGCATTTTGCCATTCATTTCATGCCTTGGTTTCTCTTTATTTTTTCAAAAAAGGGAAGTGGAAGAGTAAGATGGTGTAAAGTCACTTTACAAGAAAGCCAACGTTACTTGGCTTTCTTGTTTTTTATTTTGAAGTCTAAAATGCATAGCGGAACGTCAATCCATACGTCAATGGATCACCCAATACCGCTGCATAATGCCCAGCATTGCCGGCAGATGGCAACAATTGCTCATAATAGTTTTGGTTGAGTAGGTTTCTTGCCCAAGCAAAAGCTGAGAAACCTTCTGTGACTCTGAAACCTGTACGGGCATTGACCAAGGCATACCCATCGACATTCAAGAATTGAGAAGGCGAAGGGCTAGAAGAAAACTCAGATCGGAAAAACACATCTGTTCCTATGAAAAAGGTGCCCGACTTTTTAAAGAATTTGGCTGGCTTGGCATATTCTCCACCAAAAGATCCGGCCCATTTGGAAACACCAGGAAGTCTGCCTCCAGAAATATCTTTAAATGCTGACTCTCCTCCGGTCTCTTCCAGAGGAACTGGGGCGTTTGGAAAGGATACATAGATCGCATCTATGTAGGCTAGGGCAGCATTGAAGGAAAGGAATGGACTTACCCTGACGTTTCCGTCTAGTTCTAGTCCCGTTACTTTTACCTCTTCTGCATTGGCGAGGTAGCCTCTGTTTACGCCAACCTCAGCGGTTTGTACCAAAGTTTGGTAGTCTTGAATGTTGGTATTGAAAAAGGTGACATTCAACGAAGAGCCTTTGATTGGTGTAGTTTTTATCCCTAGTTCGAAATGCCTGACAAATTCAGGTTTGACCTCAGCCAGTTCCAAAAGCGGTTGGCCATTTGCTGTAGGAAGGCCACCTAGGTTGATTCCCACGGGTTTGTAGCTGGTAGAGAAGGTGCCGAAAGTGTTGATTTTTTCATTGAACTGATAGGTTAGGGTGGCTTGTCCAGACCAATTTTGATCTTCTACATCTGCGACAAATTCCTGAGAAGCGTAAACCGATCGCTTGATTGCCAACAAGGCCGGATCGGTGGTTTGAAGACCTCCATACGTTTCCCTCTTAAAGTCAACGGCTTTCTGATCATAGTTGAAGCGAATACCGGGAAGGAAATGGAGTTTTTCCGTGATAGCCCAATCCAGCTGTCCAAAGACAGCGGCACCTACTGATTCTAATGTGGAGAAAGTTCTGATTCCATATCCATCAAGCAGTCCTGGGGTAGCCCAAAGTGGACTGGTGGAGCTTTGTGAGAATCGCCATTGTGCAGCACCTGATTCTTCGGTGTGGTAAGGACTGGTTTTTAGGTTTTGGCTTAGGAAAAATACCCCGAAAACCCCACTTAGTTTGTTGGAAAAGTCACCGGCATATCTGATTTCTTGAGAGAATTGCTCATGTCTGGAAGGCGCC
>CALRRX020000201.1:0-6174 GCA_943370675.1 Reyranella massiliensis 521
ATCAGACAAGGCTCGAAGGAAGCCGACCAACTTGCCTTCTAATCGAGCCGTCACCAAGACATTCGATCCTAAGATCATATTTTTCAATAAATCCAAGTCATCCATAGGCCTGCGAGCTGAAAGTCCGGATTCGGTGAGAATAGCGATATATTCTTCGATTAGAATACTTTCTTCCCTTTGAAAAGTGATCATAAAAGCTACAATTTATAATTACCCTAAGTTATGACAGGAGGTGCAGGATTTAGCAAGGATGCTGAACAATCTCTTAAGGGCAATCGTGATCTTGGGAAAATCAGAAAAAGACTCAAGTTCTCGGATCAATACCGCATGGGTGTTAAAGCGTCAATTTGAATGATTAGTTTGACTAGATCAAAAATAGATTATAAGTAAAAAAACCTCCCAGATGACCTGAGAGGCTTTTTAGTGCGGACGAAAAGATTCGAACTTTCATGCCCGTGAAGGCGCTGCCGCCTGAAGACAGTGCGTCTACCAATTTCGCCACGTCCGCAAAGGCTAATTCTGAATCTGGATTAATATTATAAGTCGGGGTGGCAGGATTCGAACCTACGACCTCCACATCCCAAATGTGGCGCGATACCGGGCTACGCTACACCCCGAAACTTTTTTCAAAGGCCATTTGCCTTAGAGTGGTGCAAACATAGAAAAAAAAAGTATCCTAGGTTACCAGATGGGACAAAAAAACAGGGATCCTTCACTTTTATTTTAGCTGAAATAATTAAGCTTTTGATTTTCTGCCATTTAATTTGAGGTTTTTCTATCGTATTCAAAGTCATTTTCAAAAGAACTGATTTTGACAAAGTGGTTTTTTGAATTAATACCTTTTCGATTGAAGATTATCAGCATCAAAATGAAAAAATAAGGAAAGAAGGATCGATCCATTTTATCCAGAACAGGTCTGATTTTCTTTGGCATTTACTGTTTTTCTATTTTCCCAGATGAAATCTTCTTTTGCAAGAGTTTCCAGAAGTTTTCTGAAGCTTCTGTCACGGGCACATCATCACTTAAAAGGTACCCGAAAGGCTTCAAATCAGTATTCCTTTCGAGAGTAATTTTCAGCACTCCAATCAATGGAATAAACAAAACCATCCCTGATACTCCCCAAAGCCAGCCTCCTATCAAAATCGCAAAAATCACGGCAAGTGCATTGACTTTCACCTTAGAGCCTACCACCAAGGGGGTGATGACATTGTTTTCAAAAAGCTGAATCCCCCATAGCGTAGCAAAAGTAAGGATGGGATAAAACAAGGTATCTGTGGTCAGGAATACATAAAGTATGGCAAACAAAGAAGAAATGAATACTCCCACATAAGGAATCAGATTCATGATTGCGATAAAGGCGGCAAAAAGGATAAAGAATTTTACTCCAATGAGATAGAAAAACAATCCTGCCAAGATCGCCACAATACCGGTGACTCTGATGATCCCGATCAGGTAAGATTGAATCACCTTACTTGAATCGCTAACCCAATGAATGACCGCTTCCTTGTTTTTTGACGAAAACCGGATGAGAAACTCAGCAAAAAAATCCTTGTAATACAAAAGCAGAAAAGTGTACAAAGGAATTATGCCGATTAAGGTCAAAGACTTACCGGTGGAAAACAAAGTCTCATTTAGGTTTTCACTCCTAAAATAAGACCACAGATCTGTCTTATGATCCGGATCCAAAAACCCCTCACCTAAGATCAAACTTAGTTCATCGTAATACCGATTCAGTTTACCTTTTACATTATCTCCTATTTCAGGGACTTCTCGAATCAAACCCACCATTTGATTGAGCAAGACATAAAAGATCCCGAAACCTATAATAGATACAAGTAAAATACTGGTAAAAATGGCAAGACCTCGAGGGAATCTTTTCCTTTCAAACCAATCTGTCAATGGATAAAGAGCGAAAGCAAAAAACACTCCCCAAATCAATGGAACAAGAATAAAGGCGCCTTCTTTCATAACCAAGGCTCCAAATACCAATATCACCAGAAAATAGGCTGTTTTTTGCAAAGACTTCATACCTGCGTAGGATCGAATTTGCTTGGAATATACAAAATACCGAATATCCAAAATTTGGATTCTTTGCTAAGAGGTAAAGGAATAAGTGGTTTGATTCTGTATTTTCGAAACTTGTTACCCTCACTCCATTGCCAAAAACAATTATTTGCGAGTTTTTGAAATGGAAAAGTAGGTAGCCCTAGTACCCTTTGACCAGTTGATCCACCCAAATCAAACTGGATTTTACTCAACTCAATACCTATACAACCCTATGAAAAACCTATTCCTGTTTTGGCTTTTACTTGCTCCGATAGTTGCTTTTTCCCAAGGGAAAGTCGATACTATTTCAGTCTACAGCCCTTCTATGAAGAAAAATCTAAAGGCGGCTGTTACTGTACCCTCTTCCTATTCCAAAGGTGATCAACGATTGCCGGTACTTTATCTCCTTCACGGAGGCTCGGGAGCATTCAATGACTGGCATCAAAAAGTGACCGAGAAAGGATTGGTCAATAAAATGGCTGAGGAATACAATCTAATCATTGTCACTCCGGGTGTGGGTCCGGCAAGCTACTATTACGATAGCCCACTCATGGATTCGGTCAATTACGAGACCTATATCACCGCAGAGTTGATTCCTCACATCGACAAAACCTATCGTACCCTTGCCAAAAAAGAATCCCGTGCTATTTCAGGACTGTCAATGGGCGGTCACGGTGCCATTACACTCTCTGCCAAGCATCCAGAGCTTTTCGCAACAGCAGGTAGCATGAGTGGCGTGATGAATATCGACACCCGCATGTGGAAAGTACCTGAGGATTTCAGAAATACACGATTGGAAGGACAAAAAGCCATGCTTGGGGCTATCAACTACGATGCGCCGACTTTCAATCCATACACAGCAGTAGGATTGGTGGACAAGATCAAGGAAAATAAACTGGCGCTGATCATCGACTGTGGTGTGGATGACTTTCTGATCGAAACCAACAGACAGATGCATCAGTTGCTGGTTGCCAATGGGGTAGCTCATGAATACATCGAGAGACCAGGTGCACATACTTGGCAATATTGGACTGAAGCACTACCAGTTCACTTGTTCTTTATGAACAAATACCTTCAACGAGATTAATCAATCGCATTATCCTAAAGCAGATTTGCTTCAATCTTTGAGGTAATTTTTGCTTTTTGCAGACCAATCTCCACCCTACTATGTCAAAGTTTGACCAGATTAGACCATTTTATGATGCGGAAGTGAATGCTGCCATCAGGCAAATCATTCATGACCCTATGCTGGAGGCGATGATGAATTTTGCCTTTCCAAATGATTCGGTCGGGCATTGGAAAGACCTGATGCTACACACGCATTCTTTGAGAGATTTTCAAATCAACTTTATCTATCCTGCACTAAAAAAGGTGCTGGAAAAAAGCTCTGAGGGGCTTTCTACCGGTGGATTTGAGCAACTCGAACCTAACACGGCTTACCTTTTCATCTCCAATCACCGAGACATTATTTTGGACACCTCACTTCTGAATGCCTGTCTCTATGAAAATGGCTTGGTAATGACTACTTCGGCTATTGGCGATAATCTGATCAAAAAACCTTTTCTACTCACACTCTCCAAACTCAACCGCAACTTTGTGATTCGAAGAGGACTATCGGGAAGGGCTCTTTTTGAGAGTTCGGTTCTAGTCTCTGAGTATATTTCAAAGTCCTTACTGAGAGAAAACCGCTCGGTGTGGACTGCCCAGCGCGAAGGTCGTACCAAGGATGGAAATGACGTAACGCACAAAGGCGTGCTGAAAATGCTTACGCTCGCAGAAGAAACCCAAGACCTATTTTCCTTTTTCCAAAAAGTCAAAGTCGTACCCGTTTCAATTTCCTACGAATACGACCCTACAGATATCCTCAAAATGCCCGAACTCCTTGCCAAATCAAGGGATGAGAAGTATGTGAAAAGTGAAAACGAGGATTTTATCAATTTACTCAGGGGAATCATGGGGACTAAAAAGCGAATTCACATCCAAGTCAATGGAGTCATTGAATCTGAGGTAAATGAAATCGCAGCCTCCGATCTTACTCAAAACGAAAAATTGGGAAAGCTAAGTGAAGTAATCGACGAGAAGATCTGGAAAGGATACAAACTCTGGCCAAGCAACTTTATCGCCTACGATCTGCTGAATAAGGGAGAAAAATTCTCAGCGCACTACACTACGGAAGAGAAATCTTCCTTCGAAAGAAGACTAAAGGATAAAATCGACACATCTAATTCTGTAGTTGTGGAGAATTTTCTATCCATGTATGCCTATCCTGTGATCAATCAATTACAACCTGATTCTTCTGGCATTTAAAGTAAAAACTACTTCGTTTTCTGCTAGAAAATTGAAAACAAATCACTTGGTCAAACAGGCTGTCGGCAGAGTTCAAAAGATCTATTGGGAGAAAGAAAACTCTCCCCTCGTTTGGATGTTTCTATTCCAAGTCTATCTTTGCCAACGAAAATGGAAAACACCAATAGAAATATTGAATTTTTAGCAATCGCACAGCATGCACACATGCTGCATCATTTCCATCATTCCTCTTGAGAGGAAGACTTTTATACACCCACCCGGTGATGCTGATGACAGGGATTCGGCCATTCACCAAAATTTAATCCAAACCAAAACTTTCCTAGCGTAACTTGTCCCCATGGAACAGATTATCCGCATTGCCGTGCAGAAAAGCGGCCGACTATCCGATGACTCACTCAGCTTGATCAAAGAGTGTGGCATCAAATTTTACAACGGAACGGGCAAACTCAAGTCCACTTCCACCAACTTTCCTGTTGAATTCCTTTTTCTCAGAGACGATGATATTCCCGGTTATGTAGCTGATGGAGTGGCTGATTTGGGAATTGTCGGTGAAAACGAACTCGTTGAAAAAGACAAAGAGGTCCTCACCCTCAAAAAATTAGGCTTTTCCAAATGCCGACTTTCTCTCGCTATTCCAAAAGGCCAAGAATATTCTGGGGTAGAGTATTTTCAGGGAAAAAGCATCGCTACCTCCTACCCAAAAATCCTAGGCGATTACCTGAAGTCCAAAAACATCCAAGCCGAAATCCATGAAATCAGTGGTTCGGTCGAAATCGCGCCAAGTATTGGACTCGCTGAAGGCATCTTCGATATTGTGAGTTCAGGCTCAACCTTGATGATGAACGGCCTCAAAGAAGTCGAGGAAGTCTTCAAATCCGAAGCGGTTTTGATCGGAAATAAGAATCTGGCCGATTGGAAAAAAGCCATTTTGGACAAACTCCTGTTTCGCATCAACGCTGTCCAAACCGGCAAAAGCAATAAGTACGTACTAATGAACGTACCCAACACGTCTATTCCAAGAATCATCGATTTGATTCCGGGAATGAGAAGTCCGACGATTTTGCCATTGGCGCAAGAAGGCTGGTCATCTGTGCACTCGGTCTTGAGTGAAGATCAATTCTGGGAAAATATCGAAGAACTCCGCGCCGCCGGTGCCGAAGGAATCCTCGTAGTCCCAATCGAAAAAATGGTGTTGTAATACCCTCTAACAAGAAAGGGGTTCAATTTCATTTTCCAAAAATTAAAAATGAGTGAAGTTCAAATCAAGGTCAAATTTGTGATTCTTCGGTCTTCGGTCCCAGAGACTTGATGAAAATTACAGTTTGGCTGATTAACGTACTTATCAAAAAAATTACAAAAACATGAAACTCCTGGTCAATCCAAGTCCCGAAAAGTGGAAAAAGCAACTGGCCCGTCCGGTGCAAAAAACCAAGGAAATCAATAAAATCGTCAAGCCGATCTTCGAAAAGGTGGAGAAAAACGGGGACAAAGCCCTGAAAAAATTCGCCCAAGAATACGATCATGTGAGCTTGGATAGCCTTTTGGCGACCGCTGAAGAAATCAAAGCTGCCAAAGATCAAATCAGCAAAGAACTCAAAGAGGCAATCAAAACCGCCAAAGCCAATATCGAGCGATTCCACGCAGCACAATCTACACCCGAATTGATCGAAGAAGTAATGCCCGGAGTGGTTTGCCGAAGAAAAAGCGTTCCCATCGAGCGAGTAGGACTTTATATCCCTGGAGGTACAGCCCCGCTTTTCAGCACCGTGCTGATGCTGGGTGTCCCAGCCAATATCGCTGGTTGCAAGGAGGTTGTACTTT
>CALRRX020000202.1:0-6174 GCA_943370675.1 Reyranella massiliensis 521
ATCGCAATCCTGTTATGTAGCTCCTCCCGCCATCACGGCGGCCTCTAACTCAGGCAATATCAACGTTACGGTCACTTGGACTTGGCCTAGTGGAGTGACGCCTACCACCACTGGTGCGGATACTGCCATGGTGAGGGTGTATGAACAAACAGCAGTAGGAACATTCACATTGCGCGGAACTGCGACAGCGATGGGAACCAATGGCTCACTGCTCTATTCAGTAGGTGGTTCTGGAAACCTTAGTGGCACTTTCGTGGCTACCATCACATTTAGATCATGTGCCTCGCAGTATAGTAATACAGTGGTTTTTGAGAGATCGTCAATTGTGACTACAGGAGAAACTACAGCTCCTACAGTGGTGACTGACCCAATTTTGGCCTCTACGGGAAGTCGAGATATTGTCGTTAAAAACAACCATTCGGCAGCAGCGACCTTAATACTTTATGTAAACGGATCTGAAAGAGCTAGAAACACCGGGGTAGCAGCTGGTGCTAATTCAACTTTTTCCATCACGGGATTAATCGACGGTGAGCGGATCAATGCAAGAGCTCAAGGACAGGTTTCCACCGATAGGATTTCAGATATTTCCAATCAAATTATCGTTGGTACCAGCGTAACCTCCAATGCTCCAAGTATCACAGGAACCTATACTGCAGGTTCAGGTAAAACAGTAAGTGGAACATCCGACGAACCGGCTGGGACTGTCATTACCTTAAGCAAGACAGTGAGTAGCGTGACTACTACGCTGGGTACGGCTACCGTAGATGCTTTTGGCAATTGGTCTTTAACAGGCTTGACTTTGGCGGCAGGGGATGTTTTATCTGCTACAGCCAAGTCTTCCGGAGAGCTTACCAGTTCAGCCTCTAACTCAGTAACTGTTGCTGCAGGAGTTCCAACTGCACCTACCATTTCCACTACCACCATCATAGCTAATCAAACTTCCACTATCTCAGGATCAGGAGGGTTGGGCACAGTAACGCTTTATCTTGATGGGTCTCCGTGGAGGACAACAACGGGGAGTTCTTGGAGCTCTACGGGGTATTCGGTTTCGGACCTTTCTAGAGGTTCGGTGGTGACAGCTACCAATACGGTGGACGGTATCGAAAGTGCTGCTTCCAATTCAGTAACCGTCACTGGGGTGGTAAGCTTTGCGATTTCTGGGACTCCTTCAGAGATTACTGCAGGCAATTCATTCCCAATTACAATTACTGCAAAAGACGGTGCAAGTGGGGTAGGAAATACCTTTACTAATTTCAATGGGTATGTGACCTTAACTAGTACCTCCGCGATTGGTACTGGAGGAGGAAAGATTGGGCCATTTGTTAATGGCGTACTTGCCAATCATACTCTTTCGCTTCTTACAGCAGGAAATAATCAAAGCATCTCAGTTGTAAATAGTGATGATCCAACTGCTTTTGGATCGGCTACAGTGGGAGTTGTCAATCCGAGTTCTCCTTTTCAACTGGTATTTTTGGGTTCAGACCCGACAGGAACCATTACAGCAGGTAACTCATTGGGAAATGTCCGTGTCCAAGTGCAGGATGCTTATGGAAATAATCGCTCTGATAATAATATCAGTGTAAGTCTTGCACTTCAAGATTCCCCAGACAATACAACTTCTTCAAATTCCTTGACAGGAACGGCATCTGTCATCACTTCGTCCGGGATTGCTACGTTTTCTTCGCTTTCGGTTCAAAAAGTTGGAACATACAGATTGGCTGCGACCAGTACTTCCTTGCAGCAAAATATTGCAGGGAATTCAGGGGCTTTTACCATTGCTGCCGGGCCAGGCTCTCAATACTTGGTAACCTCTTCAGGGTACAGTCCAGAAACCTCCTCTACTGTGACTATTTCTGCCCAGCTAGCAGATCAGTATAGTAACCTAGTGACCACAGCTGGCAGACAGGTGAATTGGATTTCTACCAATGGTGGATCATTTTCAGCGCCCAATTCTACCACTAATGCCGGTGGAATTGCAACCGTAACCTTTACCGTCTCTGCCACTGCGAATACGGTCCATGTAGTGACTGCGACTGACAATACGGATAATACCATTAAAGGAGACAGTCCGAATATTACAGCCTCAGGACCTGATGAGATTGATCCTATTATCACAGTGCCAGCAGACGCTACAAGGTCCACTGATCTGGACGATTGTGTCTACTTGGTACAGGGGACAAAGTTTGACCCTACTTCGGTGACTGATAATAGTGGTTCAATCGCATCGCTTACTTACCAGTTGAAAAAATTGCTCCCAAGTCCAACTTTGGTAGCGGAGGACTTTAATACAGGAGCTTGGAATCAAGCCAATTTTGAAATTGGATCACCAACAGGTGGAGTAGTAAATTATGCTTACAGAAGCACCGGTGGAGGAGATGATCGAGGTACCCTTAGGACAGTAGCTGATTTTATACCAACTGCACAAAATCCACTTTATGTGAGCGCTACTTTAAGATTCAGTGGTACTGCGATAGCATTTATTGGAACAAGAGCAACAGGCTTGAAAAATACGTCTGGCTCAAATGAGCCATTAAATAGTACTTATTTCCGTATCCATAATTTCAATGATGGACAAACTAATTTAACAAGTACATCATTAAATGGTCGTCCAGGGAATGCTTTTTATTCCAATCCAATCAGAATTGAGTTTATCGATAATGGTTCAAATATCTCAGGAACATTTACTAATACAGTAACCAACCAGGTATTTTCATTCAATGAAAATACCACCTACAGCTCTGGATTTTGGAGAGTCGTATTCTCTGGCGGGCCAGGAGTGTCTTGGGACGATATCAAAATTAGCTTTGGTCCTCACGAATACATTCAAGAATATGCTGATGGTGAAAACTCATTAGCGGGAGTTTCTTTAGGATTAGGCGAAACCACGGTAGTTTGGACGGCAGAGGACTTTGCAGGGAATACCGCTTCAGATTCATTGGTAGTCACAGTGGAGGATAATCAAGCCCCTTCCTTGACTGTTTCAGACAATCTTTCAGGTCAGGCAGAAACTGGTATCGATTGGAGCACAGAGGTTCCAGATGCAGTATTCAGTGATAATTGCACGGGTGCTGCCCTTTCATGGCAATTGAAAGGGGCGACCACAGGTTCAGGTACAGGTCAAGTAGGAACCTATTCGTTCAGACCTGGAATCACGACCATTACTTATACTGTGACAGATGCGTCGGGAAATACCACGATCGATTCCTTGACGGTGGAAAACACCAAAGAATTTTTTGCAGGTGGTACAGGAACGGAGCAAGATCCTTATCAGATTACAGATTGGGAGCAGTTTTATAATATCCGATACTTCAGCGGTACAGGCTCTAGTTCAAAGAGGTTTTTTGTACTAAATAATGATCTTACCTCTACCAGTGGAGGATATAATACTTATGCTTCAGAAGAAGCTAACAGTGGTTTGGGTTGGGTGCCTGCGAATATTTCTTATATCGAAATTGATGGAAAAGGGTTTACAATTTCAGATTACAAGGTTCTAAGGCTAGATGAGTTCGGTATTGGATTATTTGGTTTTTTTGAATATTCCTCGGTAAAGGATTTGACGTTGAAAGATTTCCTTGTTCAACAATCTTCATACTCAGGTGGGTTTAGTGGAGTATCATTTTTTTCATCGTTTGAAAACGTATTGGTAGAAAATGGGGCATTGGAAAACATGAGATTTGCTTCAGGATTAATCTCAGGCTATTCTTATTCCACAAGGTTTTCAAACTGTACTGCTCAGGGTTCAATTTCTGGCGAACTATATCTTGGAGGTATTTTAGGCTACTCTTACTTAAATACTCTTGATAATTGCTTTGCTGACGTTGCAATCGAGGGGGTAGAAAGTTTAGGTGGTTTAATTGGCTACATGGAAAGTGAACCAAGCACAATGGGTATTATTTCACAATCCTATGCTAAAGGAACCATTTCTGGTTCATCCAATGTCGGAGGATTAGTTGGGCAGGGTTATTTTCCAACTATTAGTGACTCATATTCTGAAGTTTCAGTTACAAGTTCAGGTGGTAATGTAGGAGGGATAATAGGTTATTCTTTCTTTTTAAACCTAAGTAATACCTATGCATTTGGAGCAGTAAGCGGCCCTACTAATAGTGGAGGCTTATCTGGACTGGCAGAGGGAGAAACTGTAATTACTAATTCATTCTGGGATAAAACCCTCACAGGTCAGGAGGAAAATTCTGCAGGAGGCACAGGTTATTTGACTGCGGAGATGAAAGACAAAGGTCTCTATGTCGATGCAGGATGGGATTTTGATACTGTTTGGAATATAAAAGTAGCTGTAGAAGATGCTGGTTATATCTCTTATCCATATTTGAAAGATTTCACTTACGATATTCCTGATGCAGATCCTCCCGTCAATCCAATTCCTGGATTGGAACTCAGCACACAGCCGCAGACGATTACTTTCCCTGAAATAGTCGCTAAAACGTATGGAGATGCCGTTTTTACTCTTGGAGATGCTGAGACCGACAAGGGTCAAACGGTCACCTATACCGCTGAAGATGCTACCATAGTTAGCATCACAGGAAATCAAGCCACCATTTTAAAGGCAGGTACGACCAAAATCACTGCGACTCAGGCAGGCAATGCTCAATATTTTGCGGCAGACCCTGTAGAAAGAACATTGGTAGTTAATAAGGCCACACTTACGATTACTGCTGATGCAAACCAGTCGAAGGTGTTTAGTACGACGGATCCAGCCTTTACTTATGTGGCTGATGGGTTTGAAAATGAAGATACAGAAAGTATAGTTACCGGAGCATTATCAAGAGCTGAGGGTGAGAGTTTAGGTACTTATGAAATCACCATCGGAAATCTGAGTGCAGGAGATAATTATTCGATTCAATTCACCGGTGCTGATTTTGAGATTATTCCAGGCCCAGCAGCTGCTTTGGTTATCAAGGGTATCGTTCCAGCCAATCCTATCGCAGGAATTAACACTACTGTGGCAACTGTTGGCGTGGTAGATGCTAATGGAAATCCTACACAGGTGACAGCTTCCACCACATTTACACTTACATCTAATAAAGATTTTGTCAGAGTAAATGATTCCGGACAAACCCTATCCAATTCCTTCACCATTAATCCTACGGATGCTGAAGTACAGCTGAACTTTATCAAGTTTACTTCGCCAACGACAGTCTTGGAGTCTGGTGCAAATGCAGCTGATGCGACCATCACCGTAACTAGAACAGCTGGAGATGAGTTGACTGAGGCTACTTCAACCGGATTTGCCATCGTGGAGGGTACCATTTATCGACCAAAAGCTACTGGCAATTGGAGTGAGGTGAACTGGGAAAGTTCTAGCAATGGAGGCTCGAATTGGACCGAGATTACGGCCCCTGTCAAAACTACTTTCCTTGAAAGTGATATCGTCGTGATTCCATCTGGAATTTCAACCACAGCAAATGCCAATGTCTCACTTTATAGTATGATCCTGGATGGCACCCTGATTCACCCAAGCGGTACCACCATCACCTTGAATCATACGACAAACGACCTTTCGGATTATAACATCCACGTCCATGGTACTTGGAAAAATACGGGAGGAACCTTTACCAATACATCAGAAGTATTTAAACCTGAAATCCACGGCGGTGAATACGAGCATGCAGCTAATGGAGGCAGTATCCCTGCTGCTTTATGGACAACCCGATCTTCAACTCCTTCTACTTTAAAAGTAAATGGCTTGGTTGAGACTGCTCTTACTTCAGGTTTAAATCAAGAGTTCCAAAACTTGGTATGGGATAATTCAGGCCAAACAGCATCTCAGGTTCTTCATGGAAATGTGTCTGTATCTGGTGTATTGGATATCAAGCAGGGATCTTTTTCCATTGGTTCCAATACTCTAACAGCCACTGGTATCCTGCAGCATGGACTATCTGGCTATTTGAGGGGTACGACGAGTTCTGTAATGAATGTGACCGGTACAGGATCGGTACAGTTTGGATCAGGGGATCAGTTATTAGGCAGTTTGACACTGAATAATCCTTCAGGGCTGATTTTAAACAGTAGTTTGATGGTAAGTAGTACACTTACTTTGACTTCGGGTACTCTATCTGTTTCCAGTTTAAGTGAGTTAAAATACAGCGGGGAAAATCAAATTTCTAGAGGTACTGGATACATCGTAGGCGATCTTCGAAGAGTGTTCTCGACTGTGGT
>CALRRX020000203.1:0-6161 GCA_943370675.1 Reyranella massiliensis 521
ACTCCTCGATGGTCGCGGCGTTCAAGTGATCCATGGATCCAATCGGCGCCCACTGATACGGGTGCACTTGATATGCTCTTTTGAGCGTTTCTGGCAAAATGGTCCCATAAGGCTGATTTTCGTAACGCTGCCGTCTTTCTTCCTTGACGACTTCACGCTGCGTTTCCACACCGGTGATGTCTACTTTGGAATGCAGCATGCGCTCGCTTTCCATGTATAGTGCCAATTCCAGCTCATTGGAAGGCAACAATTCATAGTAGTAGGTAATATCGTTGGAGGTGTAAGCATTGAGTGTTCCTCCCCTGCCTTGGATGATGTTCATGTACTGACCACGCTCGATATTTTCAGAACCTTCAAACATCAAGTGTTCAAAAAAGTGTGCAAATCCAGTACGCTCAGGGTTTTCATTTTTCGATCCTACATGGTAAAGCACCGAAGTGACCACGATCGGAGTCGTATTGTCTTGGTGCATGATGACATGCAGGCCGTTGTCCAAGGTAAATTCCTTGAATTCGATCTTGTTTTGGGCCCAAGAGGGAAGCGCCAGTACGCCGACCAAAAAGCCCAGGAGGGTAGTTTTTTTCATGATAAAAAGATTGGATAAGGTGTCTAGTTGGGTTATTACTGATTTTTTAAACTTTTTGTTTTGAAGAATTTCGTTAAAGTCAAAGGATGAACGGGAAATTATCCTGTTTTCCGGAGAGATTGTAACTCAAATCCATCACTGCAGGATTCAAAGGACAAACGAAGAGGCTGCTTGGATGGGCAGCCTCTGGTTGATCTATCATGGGTTAAGTCGGGCAAGGATATCCTTGGCTTCGTGCCATTTCAATCTTGGGCCAAACTGACTGACAATTTTTGAGCTTGCCATGGAGGCCAATTTCCCACTGGAGGCATAGCTGTGGCCATTGGTTATGCCAAAGAGAAAAGCTCCCGCAAACATATCCCCTGCCCCATTACTATCAATCGCTGTAGTCGGATATGGTTCGATATCAATGAAAGTATCCCCATCGTAAATCATCGCACCATTTTTTCCCTGGGTGATCACAAAATGCTTAGCCACTTTTTTCATCTCCTCGCGGGCTTCTGCCAAGTTATCCTTTCCTGTAAACAGCATTGCTTCTTCCTCATTGGCAAAAAGCAAATCCACACTCGCTCCAATGATATCGTCAAAGTTGGACTTGAAATACTTGACCATGGCAGGGTCAGAAAAGGTCAATGCCACCTTCGTCCCTGCTTCTTCAGCCACCTTTTTGGCGTGCATCATGGCCTCTTGTCCATTTGGGGAGGTCACCAGGTAACCTTCCATGAAGAGGAATTTGGAATCTTTGATGGCAGAACCCTGAATGTCTTTAACCGAAAAATTCTGGGTAATACCCAAAAATGTATTCATCGTTCGTTCCGAATCCGCGGTCACCATAACAAGACACTTTCCGGTCACTCCCTCTTCCAGTCTATCGGCCTCCAAAGCGATCTCCACTCCGGATTCATTCAAGTCTTTGAGGTAGAAATGACCCAACTCGTCATTGGCTACACGGAAACAGTAAAAGGATTTCCCTCCAAACTGGCTCACCGCCACAATGGAGTTAGCCGCTGATCCACCTGCCTGCTTCTTGGCTTCTTCGGTATTGATGACCTGCATCAGAGAGTTTTGACGATCTTCATCGACCAAGGTCATCAAGCCCTTTTCTACCCCGTTATCCAAGAAAAACTGGTCTTTTACCTTGAATTCAATATCTACTAGGGCATTTCCGATGCCGGTTACGTCGTATTTTTTCATTTTTAAAACGTTGGAAAGTTGTAATGTTAAAAGGTTGTAAAGTTGGTCTCACTGTATTATTCGAGGTTCGCTATTCGATATTCTAAGGAGGAAAACTCAATCTAGCATTCTAAGATGGAGGTTCAGAAGAATCTCGTAAATCGTACTTCGTATTTCGTACTTAATCAAAAATCGGATGTCTCTCAAACGGCTTTTCCCGATCGAATAGGTACCTGTAGGTATGGTGCGTTTTGTAAATCGTCGCCAGTAGCTGCTCGCATACCCGCATCATTTTGGGATTGAAATCACCGATCCAGTTCATCTCGATGGTTTTGTACGGGAAAGAAGACTTGCCGCTCATCTTGTCATAGCTGATGATCATGGCACTTTCTACGCCCTTGGCTTGATGCTCCGGCACTACACCAAAGACTAAGCCGAGCATTTTATTGGGCGGAAAGAAGGTCTTGTAAAACAAAAACTTCAACTTTCCGATCAGGTCCATTTTTCCGTTCACATGCTTGAAGATCTGATTAATCTCAGGGATTTGGATGAAAAAACCTACCGGCTCACCCTTATGAAAGGCAAAGTAGATCAATCTTGGATCGATGATCGGCTTCATTTTGCCAAACATCAGCTTGGCTTCTTTCAAGGCAATCGATTTGCCCATGTGCCGCGCCCAGGCTTTGTTGTACACGGTCATGAAGTACTCAGGCGCTTTTTCCTGAAGCTCTTTTCCCTGAATGTATCGGAATGTGTAATCCGGATTGGCCATAATAGAATTGGCACGCTGGATCATCTTTTCGTCAAAGCCGAGATCCTGCACCGGACGCATGTAAGTGTACTGCTTGAAATAGAGCTGGAATCCATACTCCTCGAAAAACTTCTGGTAATAGGCGAAGTTCCAAGGCATGTTGTAGTTCGGCTCAGAAAATCCATCCACCAACAGTCCCCACCACTTGTCCCGCTCGCCAAAGTTGATCGGGCCGTCCATGGCTTCCATGCCTTCGCTCTGGAGCCAGGCTTTAGCGGTGTCGAAAAGGATAAAAGCCGCTTCCTGATTGTCGATGCACTCGAAGAAACCCACACCTCCCGTAGGCTGCTTTTCCTTCATCTTGGGATTGACAAAAGCTGCGATTCTGCCGATGATTTGTCCTTTATCATCCTGAAGCAACCAACGTTTTGCCTTTGCTCCATTTCGGAAAAGCTTGTTGGTCTCGGGGTGAAACAGTCCCTCAATGTCATTGTCTAGCGGGCGAATCCAATTTTTCTCGTTTCGGTACAGCCTCACTGCCATCTCGATAAACTCTTTTTGATGGGCAGGAGTGGTGACTTCGATCAGCTTCATTCGGAGGATTTTAGTCGGCTAAATTAGGGGATGCGGGGGAAAGGGCAAAAAGTAAGTATTGTGGCGTTGTCCTGCTTCTCCTGAAGCTGGACAAATATTCTAGCTACAGGCCAAGTGCTGCTTTCGGAAAAGCAGCACAACCTACCTGGATTGTTATCCTGCTTCTCCAGAAGCAGGATTTCTCCAGAACCAGGATTTATAAATTTCAATAAAGCTCGACTTTAACCAAACCTTTCCTTCCAGCATAATCCTTTGCTGAGCTGAACAGATATTCTTCCGCTTCCTCCACAATCATTGCCTCCACTGGATTTTGATGGATATAATGAAGTTTCTGCTCAAAAAAATCTGAAGATTCTATCAGAATAGCATGAAGACCGTCCTTCCAAAACTTATAATATTTAATCCTTGCCTGAGACTCACCTCTGGTTCTGAAAAACTCCATCATCCATTTAGCTCTCGATTCGATACTTTCTTTTTCAAGACTTTCAAGAATTCTTTTAGAAGTGAACTTCTTGAAATCCTGAATGGTGTCAGAAAGCCTGAAAGCTTCCTTGGATCTACAAAGCAGATGCAAATGATTTGACATCAAACACCAACTATATATCTCTAGACCTTTTCGATCCACACAAAAATTCAGCGAGTCGACTATTTCAAGCTTATATTCTTTGCGGGTAAAAACATCGATCCAACCCTCAATAGTCAAGGTCAAAAAGTAGACGGCATGTTGATCAGAAACTTGAAATGGCTTCATGATTCCTAAAAAGTTTACTGAAAATAGGAATAATGCTGCTTTTGGAAAAACAGCATAGCAAACGTCTATTAACAAAAGCTGCTTCTGGAGAAGCAGCATAACCAAAGTCAGTTGTCCTGCTTCTCCTGAAGCTGGACGATTATATATCTACAGGTCAAGTGCTGCTTTCGGAAAAGCAGCACAACCTGGATCGTTATCCTGCTTCTCCAGAAGCAGGATTAACCCTCCACCGTCGCATACAGATCAAACTCCGTCGCGTCAAAAACCTTGGCCTGTACAAAGTCTCCCACTCGGCAGTAAAACTTGGAGGCATCAATCAGGACTTCATTGTCCACTTCCACTGAATCAAATTCAGTACGGCCGACAAAGTGTCCTCCTTCTTTTTTATCGATCAGAACTTTGAAAATTTTGCCGATTTTCTCCTGATTGAGGTCGTAGCTGATTTGCTCCTGTACTTCCATCAGGTGATTGGCGCGGTCCTGCTTTTCTTCCTGAGAAAGTTTGTCTTCCATGGAGAACGCATGGGTATTTTCCTCATGAGAATAGGTAAACACACCCAATCGCTCAAACTTCATTCGCTCCACAAAGTCCACCATTTCCTGGAATTCCTTTTCTCCCTCACCCGGATGTCCTGCGATCAGGGTCGTACGGATGGCAATCTCCGGGATCATTTCCCGGATGCTGTGGATGAGTTCCTCCTGCTTTTCACGGGTAGTACCTCGGCGCATGGCCTTGAGTACATCGGTCGAACCGTGCTGCAAAGGAATATCCAGATACTTGCAGATATTCGGACGCTCTTTCATCACCTCGATCACATCCATTGGGAAACCCGTAGGATAGGCGTAATGCAAGCGAATCCAATCGATTCCCTCCACATCGGAAAGGTTGCGAAGAAGCTTCGCGAGGTTTCTCTTTTTGTAAATATCCAAACCATAATAGGTGGAATCCTGAGCAATCAGTAACAATTCCTTGGTTCCGTTGGCTGCCTTATGCTGGGCTTCTTTGACCAATTCCTCAATCGGTCGGGAGATGTGTCCTCCACGCATCAGCGGAATAGCGCAGAAGGAACAAGGACGGTCGCAACCTTCGGAAATCTTCATGTACGCATAGTGCGCCGAATGCGTAAGCAGACGCTCTCCGACCAACTCATGCTTGTAATCTGCCTTGAATTTCTTCAAAATGGCCGGCAAATCGCGCGTTCCAAAAAATGCATCCACCTGAGGGATTTCCTTTTCCAAATCGTCTTTGTAGCGCTGAGAAAGACAGCCGGTCACATAGACTTTGTCCACCAAACCCTGCTCTTTGGCATCCACATACTGGAGAATGGTATCGATCGACTCCTGCTTGGCATTGTCGATAAATCCGCAAGTATTGATGATGATGATGTTGTTGTCATCGGAGTTGGACTCGTGGCTGGCGTTGATGCCGTTGCCTCTGAGTTGGGTCAGCAGGACTTCGGAATCCACCAGGTTTTTAGAGCAACCCATGGTGATGATATTGACTTTGTCTTTCTTTAATGTTCTCGCTTTCACAGAATTCGCTTCGATTTGGGTGTGCAAAGGTAGATAAAAATGGGTTCGGAAGTTAAGAAAGTTCGAAAGTTGCAAGGTTGACGACTCCAACCTTGCAACTTTTAAACCTTACCACTATTCCACTACCCTGCTTAACACTTTGATAAAACAAGCTTAACGTAGAATGTCGTACTCGTGGAAACGCTTTGTATAATTTCGCATCGTACAGCAAATACTTTTTAACTCCTTGCATTTACTTTTTGCCCCGATGCGAATCGGGGCGCTATGCAAGGGAGTTTCGATGTTGGATTCTAGGATGTCGGATTTCGGATTTTAGAAAATCAAATCACAAAAATTTAATCAGCGTTTATCAGCGTCTTTTTCTGCGCATTTCTGCGGGAACTTGAAAATCCAAGAAATCAATTCTTACATTTTCTTCACATCGAAAAACCCTTTGCCGATTTCAGGCCTTCCTGTACCTTAGATTCCCAAATCGAATTGTATGGAATTCACTGCCCCAAATGCCCAAATACTGACTTTTGATCGTAAAAATTACTCCGACCAAACCCTCCTCAACCTCTACGAATCCCTGATCATGCCTCGTCGGATCGAGGAAAAAATGCTCATCCTCCTCCGTCAGGGAAGAATCAGTAAATGGTTTAGCGGATGGGGACAGGAAGCCATCTCGATCGGCGCGGTAAATGCTTTAGCAGCAGATGAATTTATCCTTCCCATGCACCGCAACCTTGGCATCTTCACCGGGCGAAACATGCGGTTGGAACAACTTTTTGCCCA
>CALRRX020000204.1:0-6159 GCA_943370675.1 Reyranella massiliensis 521
AATTGACAATGACGGCTACAACTTGGGAGCACAGCGTACAGCCGTAAAAGGCAGCCAGTTGGAAGAGGCCATTGCCTTAACCCATGAATTTGTAGCATCAGGGGAAATTCTAGATTCTTTGATTGCTCAACCTGTTTTAAGAAAGGAGATAGCTGCGAATGGGGATTATAATTTAAGTGGAGAGAGATATAGGGTCAACGAGTTTTTGGTAAAATCAAATTATGATTTGGTAAAGGTTGATGAACTATGTGATTTGGTTAGAGGAAGCTCGCCCCGTCCAAAAGGAGATCCATTGTACTATGGTGGGAATGTTCCAAGATTAATGATTTCAGACATTACAAGGGATGGAATGTATACAACACCATCCACTGATTTCTTAACTAAGGAAGGTGCGAAAAAGAGTCGTCCAATGAAAAAGGGGGATGTAATAATGGCTGTAAGTGGAAACCCAGGTCTTTCAACAATATTAACTGTTGATGCATGTATTCATGATGGATTTGTAGGTTTTAGAAACTTAGATAAGAGGATATTACCAGAGTTTTTCTATTTCGTTCTTCTACATCAAAAGGACATAAATAATTCTCACTCGATTGGAGCGGTATTTAAAAACCTTACAACTGATCAAATTCGTGAATTCCAAATCCCCCTTCCACCATTATCTATTCAGGAAGAAATTATTGCCGAAATAGAAGATTATCAAAAGGAGATTGAAAGTTTAAAATCAGAAATTGCAAAGAAGGAACAAAAAATAAATGACAAAATAAGTGAGGTTTGGGGTGTGAAAAAGGAAGTAAAAACTATTTGAAAATTTAAGAATGGAACATATACTCGATTTAGAAAAACAGAAAGAAGCTTTAAATGCAATATTCCTAAAAATAAAGGAATCAAACACCATTCTGTTTCTTGGTGCTGGGGCATCGGTTGGGGAAAAAAGATACTTAAGTAAAGAGATAATTGAATATTACGAATCAAAAATTGGAAAACAGTTTAAGGAATCTAATATTACTAAATGGCTTGATATTCTGTCTGCTGATGATAGTTTTAGTAGAACGAACTTTGATAATTTCGTACAGGAACTTTTACTAAAACTTACAGTTACGGATGCCCACCGAATTGTGGCTGAAATACCTTGGCGTGAAATAATCACAACGAATTATGATCTCTTAATCGAGAGAGCTTTTGATAAAATTAATTCATCAACACAAAGGATTTATGATTTAAAACCAATCAGGAATCAAAAACAATACAACTATAGAGAATCTAACACAGAAGTACGGTATATAAAATTAAACGGTTGTATTTCAGATAAAAGTCTTTATCCTTTAGCTTTCTCTACCGATGACTTTAGAAAATTAAGCAGTTTTTATAAATTAATCTTGAATGACCTAAAAAACATTAGTCACGAAATCCAATTTTTAAGCATGGGATATTCCTTCACCGATGATTTCGGAAAGGAATTACTTGATAAATTTGATTCATTCAATTTTCGCGACAAAAGATGGATTTTCAATGTGGATCCATATCCTAATGATAATGCGTATTCTTATTACACAAAAAACAAAATATGTATAATAAAATGCTCGTTCCAGGAATTTTTCAACAAATACAAAGATTGGGAAACTAAAAATGCAGACATTGTAGTAAAGAAAAAAGGATTATTTCTTTCGAGCAGCAGAGATTCTCAAATTTCAGCACCACCTCAATTACTTTTAAATCTTGATGGAATAGTAAAACAATTAAACACACAAACAAGTGAACGATTTATAAAAGATGAAGAATACTATAAGGGAGAAGAACCTAATTTTGGTGTCATTACACGAGGGCTAGATGTAATCAAAACCAAATTCATTAAATCTTTTATAGAAGATATTATGAAGGTTGTAAATGATAAGAAAGGAACATTTGTTCCAGTCTTTTTCATTAGCGGAGAATTTGGAATAGGAAAATCTACTTTCACATTACGATTAATATATGAGTTAGAGAGGCAAGCAGACTTAGATCTTGTTGCCTTTGAAATTATTGATTTTAATAAAACAAGAAAAGAACACCTTATCGATCTTATTAAAACAATGAAAGCAAAAAATTTCATTTTCTTCTGTGATGAAATTGAAATTGAAAGCTATTTTAAATCGTTAATAGAAATCCAAAGAGACATAAGTATAGAACAGTTTCAAGATTGTAATATTTTCTTCATTGCCCCAATTCGAGAGAATATCCTTGAAAAATTTAAACTTAATAGAACTGTACCAAATTCGCATGAACTTAGAATTTCAGGAGAATTTACGGGAGATGAGATTGAAGAATTACTTGAAAAGCTGAAAAAAGTAAATCTGGTTAACTTTAGAGATGCAGGTGAAAAGAAGAGAATGGTCTCAAAAATAATGAAAGAATACAATTCAGATTCTTTCGTTGCATTAATGGCTTCAATTACTTCCGGTCGTCATGAAAATGATTTAATTGATTGCTATAATCAACTTTCAAAAGAAGCACAACAGGCCTTTTTATACACTGCATTATTGCACAAACATAAGCTATTAATGCCAGCAAGTTGGCTTAAGCAAAACATAAAAATGGATTGGGATGAATTCATTTCAAAAATTGTAAGAGCAGAGGGAAAAGGAATTCTTATCCAAGAAAATATTCCATCACATGGAACCCAGCCAGATTTATACTTCAAGACAAAACACCCACTGATTGCAGAAAGGCTTGTAAACCGTTTTATCCCCAATAAGGATAAGCAGTTTCAATTTTATGAGCAAATGTTAAAGCAAATTGAGTTTGGTCAAACAAGCTCTTACTTGGCCAATAATTTATTAAAAGCATTAAGTAGAAACAGTGAGTATAACAGCGCCCAAATTGATAAACTATTTGATGCTGGCTATACCAAATTATCAGAAGACCCATATTTTCTTTTAAATTACGCTATAAATCTCCAAAGTAGAAAAACTAAGACTTCTGTAAAAAAGGCTATTGATTATATTCTTTATGCCGAAAGTCTCTTAGACTATAGAAATCATCGTTTCATTCACCGTCGTGCAGTACTAAATTTTGAATTAGCAAAAATTTATTTCACGGAAGAAAAACAATTAAATTTCACAAACTTTTATATTAAAGAAGCAGAAGATTTGTTCGTTCTAAAACAACTTCTTGATCCTTTCTCGGCTTTTAGCTATGTTGATTATATTAAGCTTATTGTTTGGCAACTTGAAAATATTGATTATGACGATGAAGATGTTATGCAAAAGCAAATATTGATTGAAGATTTATTTGATCTAGCAAATAGAACTGTGACTGATGATTTAGATAGAATTGATAATTTGCAAACTGTTTATGCTAGCTATCTTAACCAACGCACAGACAATAAAGATTATTTGCAATATTTGGATGAATTGTATCAAAACTCCAGAATGAGGCCTTATGCTTGCATTTTGTTGTATAACTACCACCTTCAAAACGATGAAATTGAAAAATGTGATTTATACATATCTGAAATGGAATTTATGCAAGAAAATTTTGAAGTTATTAAATTTCTTTTCAAAATCTATGGGAGGAATCTCCATGATGTTAATACAAGAGTAAAACTTTTGCGAATTGCAAGAGAAAATACTCAGCTAGAAAAAGACAATCCGCTTCGATTTTACTATTTCAAGTTTATGGCTGAATCTTATAACTTCAATTACTATGAGGGTAAAAATTGCTTAAGTAAAATTCAAACAAAATATCATAACTTAAACCCTGAATTTCATTACGAATGGAAAGATCAAAATGGTGAAGTCTTAATTTTTGATGCAATTGTTGTAAATAATTCTGGCGAAAAATTTAAGGCAATTAAGATCTCAAATATTCAGCTGACAGCTAGGCTTATTAAAGGCAATTATGATAAGTTTGCAATTGGTTCTACCGTTAAGGTAAAGCTGCATTTTTACTTATACGGATTAATGGCAGAAATTATACAAACACCTCCCACTGGGAGTAGAATCATGGCCTAAGCGGAGTTTGAAACCATCCTAATTTTGAAAAAGAGACGAGAAATTCAAATTCGATCAACCACTGAACTTTGAATAGAAATGTGGTTTTAGCCCCCTCTAGGCGTAGTCTCTTGTAAGCAACTTTGAGGTTCAGGATAAGGCTAGGCGTAGTTTGCTACTACGCCTTTCTATTAATACAAATTTGTAATTTGCTTTTCTTTTAAACCTATGGGTGAGGTATGAAAGGATTGATTGAAGTGGATTATTGGTGATTAGGGTATGATGGCCAATTACAAATTGGTAGGGATAAGAGGGTGAAGTTACAAACTTCACCCAGCACCTTTCTGAACTTCATAGATGCTGAGAAGAATCCACGCCTGAAGATGACCAATTCAAATTCAATCATCCACTGAACTATAAATAGGAATGTGGCTTTAGCCCATTCCGAATAAAAGCATCACCGAAAATCTGGGCTTTAGCCAAATTTTTTCCCTCACCAAACCTACACCCCCGTAATCTCCCGAAACTTGGCGCTTTGGCGCTGGCTTAGGTCGATTTTATGGCCTGATCGCAGGATAATCAGCAGGGTGCTGTTGAAGTAAGGCTCGATGGCTTCCACATAGTCGAGGTTAAACATGTACTGCCGATTGGCTCTGAAAAACAGGTCCTCGGGGAGCTTTTGCTCCAAGTAGGTCAGGGACTTGTGCAGCAGGGGCTTGTGCTTTTCGTAGTGTACCCGCACGTAGTTTCCCTCACTTTCTAAGAGGAAAATCTTCGAAATCGGGACGAAATGGCACTTTTCTCCATCCTTAATAAAGATCTTCTTGTCCGCACTGAGGCGCTCCTCCTCTCCTGCTGGGCTTTTGGCGGCTCCGGTTTTTTGTCTAAACCGCTGGATGGCTTCTGCCAAGCGCTTGGGATTGAGGGGCTTTAGCAGGTAGTCCAGGGCATTGACCTCAAAGGCCTGGATCGCAAACTGATCATAGGCTGTAACAAAAATGACTTCCTTGACTTCTTCCAAACTTTCCAAAAAACCAAAACCGTCCTTTCCGGGCATGTTGATGTCCAAAAAAATCAAATCCGGCTTCAGTTCATTGCACTCCTGAATCGCCTGATCCACCCGATCACTGGCACCAATGATCTCCAAATCCTCAAAAGGCGCCAATAAAACCTTCAGTTCTTCCAATGCCAAAAGTTCGTCATCGACCAAATACACACGTTTCTTTGTCATGAGATGGGATAGATTAGGGTTGATTTTACCTGTTGATTTCCAAAATTATCCAGGTGGAAAGCGGCATTCTCAGGAAATAGATTTTCCAGTCTTTTTTGCAGATTGGTTAGGCCGATACCCATCGAGAAGTTGTCCGTCAGTTGACCGGAGTTGATCACTTCCACACAGATTCGAGCTCCTTTTAGCTTGCTTTCTATTTGGATGACCCCACCGTCAGGCAGTTTAGTGATGCCGTGTTTGATGGCGTTTTCGGCCAAGGTCAACACCATAGCCGGAGGGATTCTCTGATCCAGGGTCTCTTCCTGCAGCCTGATTTCCACTTGCAGGCGCTTGCCAAAGCGGATCTGCTCCAGCTCCAGGTACCTGATCACCTCGTTGATCTCCTCGTGCACGGTGATGAGAGGGGCTTTTTCATAGTTGAGCGAAAAGCGCAGCAGCTCGGACAGTTTGATGATCGCATCCCGGGATTTTTCCTGATCGATCAGCACCAGGGCCTTGATGCTGTTGAGTGCATTGAAAAGAAAATGCGGATTGAGCTGGATTTTCAGCAGCTCCAATTCGGCGGATTTGGCCACATTTTCCAGGATCAACTTCTGCTCGTTGATCTCCGCATGGCGCTTGAGGAGATGGTAGAGGTAGTAGATGATGATCCACACGAGAACGTACCTTCCCAGATTCATCACCTGACCCAGAAAAGAAATCAAGGTAGCCTGGGTCAGCAGCGTGCTCGGATCAATAAAAGCATAAGGAAGGTACAGCATAAATGCCATGAGAAAGGCGATCATCAGGGTATCCAAAAAGGCCTTGGACCAGATTCTGGAAAGGCTCCTTTCAAACACATGGGGCTGAATAAACACTGACTTGTAGGCATGGGACACAAACAAGCCCACCAAGGAGTAAAAGACAAACTGCTGGAAAAAGGCCCATTCAAATTGCCCGTGGATAAAGAAGGTGTAATTG
>CALRRX020000205.1:0-6153 GCA_943370675.1 Reyranella massiliensis 521
ATGACTTTTTTCTGATTGGTTACAGTGGCGTAAGCGGTGAGAAAGCGCATGGTCGTCCCTGCGTCCAGCACGTCAAACACAGGCGGACTGGTTTCCAATAAGCGAATCATCGTCTGCGTGTCGCGTGCTTCGGCCAAGTTGGTGATTTCGTTTTTCCCCAAAGTCAAGGCATCGATGACCAAGGCCCGATTGGACTCGCTTTTGGAAGAGGGAAGAGGGATTTGTATGGAATTAAATTCGCTTTTTTGAGCTAGGCGAAGGATATGCATGATTGGAATCGTCTAGGCTTGAGCCGTTTGGAGTTGGTGGTAATAGTGTATGGCGTGTTTGATTTCCTCTCGGGTCACCGGGATGTTAAAGGTGCAGTTGCCGATGGATTCGAGAAGGGAAAAAAGGATCGTTTGACCTTCATTTTTCTTGTCTTGGGTACAGAGATCGAGAATGGGGTCGAGTTCATGTAGGGAAAAATCTACTTTTCCGTACACCTGAAGCAGGAATTGGCTCATTACTTCAAACTCTTCGAAGCTGAATCCGACTTTTTCGAAGGAAAGAAAGCCCTCGGCGATCATTCCCAAGGCGATGGCTTCTCCGTGAAGCAGGTGATTTTTGGTATCCAGAAAATAGGACTCAAAGGCATGACCGATGGTATGGCCGAAGTTGAGGATTTTGCGAAGTCCGTTTTCTTTGGGATCCGCCTCTACGACCGCTTTTTTGATGCCGACAGAGTGACGGATCAGACTTTCCCAATCCTGGTTTTCCCAGTTTTGAGCTTGAAGTTTCTGGAAGTAAGCCTTCTCCCGGATTAGTCCGTGCTTGATAATTTCTGCATAGCCGGATCGGAGTTCAGCTTGAGGTAAGGTTTTGAGAAATTCGGGTGCAATGACGACCGTTTCGGGTTCGTTGAAGACGCCTAAGTGGTTTTTCAGCCCGTTGAAATCAATGCCCAATTTTCCACCCACACTAGCATCCACTTGGGAAAGCAGGGTAGTAGGGCAGTTGATAAATCGGATGCCTCTTTTATAGATGCTTGCGCAAAAGCCTCCCATGTCACCGATGACTCCTCCGCCAAGATTGAGCATCAGGGCTTTTCGGTCCAATGCTTCCTCTGTCATTCTATTCCAGATCAGGGAGCAGGTGTCCAGATTTTTGTGGATTTCTCCCGCTGCAACTGAGATAAACACGGTGTTGGTGGGGAGGATTTCCCGAATGATCGGCAAGCAGTGACGCTGTGTGTTCAAGTCGGTCAGGACTACCAATCTTGAAAAAGAAAGCTGGGCTAAAATCTCCGAAAGGGATTGATTGATGTCTGAGGAGAAAATGACGGATTCCACAGGGAGGGCCGGTTTGGTGAGAAGGCTAAGTTAGGAAAGCGGCCCCGATTGAGGCCGCCTTCCGAGATTTGAGAGCAGATTTATTTTTTAACAGCTTCGGCTTCACGAAGTTGTTTTTCCTGACGCTTTACCGATTCTTCGTGAATACAGTAAAGCAATTCCTTCATGAATTTTTCGCTGAGGTGTTTTTTGATTCCTTTTTGGGTACGGGAGTCCATCACTTCTTTCCAGCGGTCAGACTGAAATACGGTCAAGTGATGTTCTCTTTTGTGAGCACCGATCTGATCGATCACGGCAAATCTTTCCTGTAGGATATCCAATAGCTGATCATCCAAGTGATCCACTGCGCGGCGAAGATCCTGCAATCTTTCGTCCGGCTTCATGTTTTCCAAAGGCTGTTTGAAGTCTATCGAGTCGATCATTTCTTTCAAACGTGCTGGAGTCACTTGCTGCTTGGCATCAGACCAAGCCTTATCAGGGTCGTGGTGCGTCTCGATCATCAAGCCATCCAAACCGAAGTTCATCGCGCTCTGAGCTACCTCAAGAAGACCGTCTCTTCGGCCTACGATGTGAGAAGGGTCATTGATCACTTCCATACCTGTCCACTCACGCTTCAGGTGAATTGGCATAGACCAGTTTGGCTTGTTTCTGTAGCGCTTGTCGTAAGCGTCAGAGAATCCTCGGTGAATCGCAGCGAGCTTGTCGATACCTACTGCATACATTCTCTCCAAAGCACCCATCCAAAGTTCGAGGTCCGGGTTCATCGGGTTTTTGATCATCACTGGTACGTCTACACCTCTAAGAGCTTCAGCGATTTCCTGCACAGCAAATGGGTTCACGGTAGTGCGGGCACCGATCCAAAGTACATCCACTTTATGTTTCAAGGCCAATTCCACGTGAGCGGCATTTCCCACTTCCACAGTTACAGGGATGTTGAGGTGATGACGCACGATTTCCAACCAGCGCAATCCTTCTTCACCCACGCCTTCGAAAGATCCCGGTCTTGTTCTTGGCTTCCAAATACCCGCTCTGAACAGCTGAGGTACCATATTCTCTTCTTTCATCTCCTTGCAGATCTGCTCGATTTGCTCGGGTGTTTCGGCAGAACAAGGTCCTGCGATAATCAGCGGGGTGGTGAGTCCAAGACCCCAATCTTTAATCTGTTTGTGTGGCTTCATAGTACTGAGCGTTTGAAATGAAAAAAGCCCGACTCTTTCGAATCGGGCTTTTGTGTTTTATTTTCTTTTAGTTTTTGGCTAGACAATACACAGCTCCGATTCGATTTTCCCGTCGAAAGTAAAAGTAAAAGAAGGTAAAATAGATTGCTGCTGTGATTAACATGCCGTAAATGTAGGAGGTGATTTTTTAAATCCAAAATTATTTTTCAATCCTTCGATTGCTGAATTGCTAACTAATCGATGAATTCCTTCAAAATATTTCAATTTCAACAAAATTTCTAAACGATTTGGAATTTTCTCCACTTTTTTAAAATAAAAACGGAATAATATTTTTTAAAAAATCTATTCTATTTCAATTAGAATAAGGAGAATGCCTTTTGTTTGATTAAAGATTTCGCGTTTAGTCTCCAATGCAGGTGGTTTGTTGTTTGCCTTAATTGAAAACTGGAGAAAGGAGTATTGATTTAGGTCTTTTGGAGGCTCGTTTTCTTTATTTTTCATCTATCAAAAAACTGTTCATTTAGATGCCTTCTAAGGGTCCAAATTCCCAACAAAAACAAGGCCTTGAGGTTTTTTTAAATATCTTTGCAGCCTTAAATGAGCGATATGCCCGTCAAACCCAATATTTCTTTTGAGAATCTGGAAGTGGCCTTTGCTTCCAAAAGTGACGCCGAACTCAGGAAAATGTACCTGATTTTTGCAACCCTGAATAATAACCTGATTTCTGACTTGGGGATTGGTTTGGCCAATTTGGCCTTCAAACTCAAGTTGCCGGTCAATGGCATCATGAAAAAAACCATGTTTGGGCACTTTTGCGGTGGGGAAACTATCTCGGAAAGCATTCAGGCATGCAAGCACTTGGCTCAGTACGGAGTCCATTCCATTTTGGATTTGTCTGTAGAAGGCAAAGGCGATGAGGAATCTTTCGATCAGACCTGTGAGGAGATTTATCAAACCATGGTAGAGTCTGCCAAAACAGACTACATGCCTTTTGGGGTGTTCAAGACCACCGGTTTGGGAGATTACCACATCATGGAAAAAATCCAGGCTGGAGAGAAGTTGACTTCGGAGGAAGAATTGGCTTTTGCAAAGCTCAAAGGCCGGGTGGACAAATTGTGTAAAGCAGCCCATGATTTGGGTTTGAAAATATTGGTGGATGCAGAGGAATCTTGGTTCCAAAATGTCATCGATGACCTGGCTTACGAGGCTATGGAAAAGTATAATCGGGAGCGCTGTGTGGTGTACAATACCTACCAGATGTACCGTCACGATTCCTTGGCTCGCTTGCAAAAAGCGCATCAAGTGGCTTTGGAAAAAGGCTACCTGTTTGGAGCTAAGCCCGTTCGAGGTGCCTATATGGAAAAGGAGCGGGAGCGTGCCCAGGAAATGGGGTATGTGGATCCTATCCAGCCAAACAAAGCGGCAACTGACCGAGATTACGATGCGGCAATCAAGTATTGTGTGGAAAATGGCGCTTACCTCGTTTGTGCCACACACAATGAGAAAAGCAGTCTTCAGTTGACCGAGTTGATGAATCTTCATGGCTTGGAGCCTAAATCTGATCGCGTCTTTTTCTCTCAACTCTACGGCATGAGTGATGTGATTTCCTTCAATATAGCCAAAGCAGGTTACCATGTGGTGAAATACGTGCCTTATGGACCGGTGGAAAAAGTAATGCCTTACCTGACCCGTCGCGCTGCCGAGAATACCTCGATTGCAGGGCAAAGCAGCCGTGAGTTTGAGCAGATCAAGCGGGAAATGAGAAGGAGAAAGAGTGGGAAGTGATCAGTGGTCAGTGTTCAGTCTCAGAAAGCAGAAAATAGAAGTAGAGTAAGTGATAAAAGTGAAAAGGAACTAGTGATTGATTTTCAGATTTGATTTAATTCAGCGGACATCGGTCATCAGATATCGGACAACAATAATAAATAAACATAAATGCAACTTCTTAGCGAACAGGAATTAGAACGCAGAAAAGACCGGGAAGAACTCTATGCCCTGGGTATCAATCCATATCCGGCAGAGTCTTTTCCCATCAATGTCACTGCGGAAGACATCCATCGAAACTACGAAAACAACAAGACCGACTATAAAGACATCTCTATCGCTGGTCGATTGATGAGTCGTCGAATCATGGGTTCGGCCTCTTTCGGAGAAATCCAGGATTCTACCGGTCGTCTTCAGTTTTATGTTCGTCGGGATGACATTTGTTCCGGAGAAGATTCTACTCTTTACAATACAGTATTCAAAAAGCTTCTTGGCATCGGTGATTTTATTGGGTTGAAGGGATACGTTTTTACGACCCAGACAGGTGAAATTTCACTTCATGTCACCGAGCTGAAAGTTCTTTCAAAAGCCGTGAAGCCCCTTCCGATCGTGAAAAGAGACGAGGAAGGAAATGTCTATGACGGCTTTACCGATCCAGAGCAGCGCTATCGCCAGCGTTACGTGGACTTGACGGTTAATCCTCAGATCAAGGAGACGTTCATCACCCGTTCTAGAATCATCTCCAACATGCGTCGCTATTTTGACGACCATGGTTGGTTGGAAGTTGAAACTCCCATCCTTCAGGCTGTCCACGGAGGTGCTGCGGCAAGACCTTTCCAGACGCATCACAATACCCTGGATATGCCTCTTTTCTTGAGGATTGCCAACGAGCTTTACCTCAAAAGGCTGATCGTGGGTGGTTTTGACGGGGTGTATGAGTTTGGGAAAATGTTCCGTAACGAAGGCATGGACCGTACGCACAATCCTGAATTTACCTCCATGGAGATCTACGTAGCCTACAAAGACTATGTGTGGATGATGGAGATGGTGGAGGAGTTGCTTGAAAAAGTGACCGAGACCATCCATGGCAAAACCGTAGTGAAAGTGGGCGGAAAAGAAATTGATTTTGCCGGACCATATCGAAGACTGACCATGTTTGATTCCATCAAGGAATACGCTGGAGTGGATGTCAGCGAAATGGATGAGACGGGATTAAGACAAGTTTGTGCAGACCTAGGTATCGAAGTGGATGGTTCCATGGGCAAAGGCAAATTGATCGATGAGATCTTTGGTGCCAAAGTGGAAGCGAATCTCGTGCAGCCAACTTACATCACCGACTATCCGATCGAGATGACGCCTTTGGCGAAAAAGCACCGAACCAAAGCTGGTTTGGTGGAGCGATTCGAGCTTTTTGTGAATGGAAAAGAAATCGCCAATGCCTACTCCGAGTTGAATGATCCGATCGATCAGCGTGAGCGTTTTGAGGAGCAGCTGAAACTCGCAGCCCGTGGGGATGACGAAGCGATGGCAATGGATGAGGACTTCCTTCGTTCCTTGGAATATGGGATGCCTCCTACAGCAGGTTTGGGAATCGGTATTGATCGATTGACCATGCTCTTGACGGATAATTCCACGATTCAGGAAGTATTGTTCTTCCCTCAAATGAGACCTGAAAAGAAGGCGGTCGAACTTACTGAGGAAGAGAAAGTGATTATGGATTTGCTAAGCAAAAACCATCCGGCTTCTCTGCCCGACCTCAAAGCCCAATCCGGCCTAAGCGGCAAAAAATGGGATGTGTCCATGAAGGGCCTATCTCAAAAAGGCTTGGTGAAAGTCACCAAAGAAGGGGAGGCGCTGACTGTGGATTTGGTGGGATAAAC
>CALRRX020000206.1:0-6152 GCA_943370675.1 Reyranella massiliensis 521
AGTTCATGTCCATGGAGAGTTCCACGGCACCGGTCATGTTGTCCACGAAGAGTACTTTTTCCCAAGTCATTCCTCCATCGATGGATTTGTAGACGCCTCGGTCTTCGTTTGGAGCATGCAAAGCTCCCTGAGCGGCTACATAGACGATATCTGGATTGGTTGGGTGAATCTGAATTCTCGAAATATGCTGAGTTTTCTCCAAGCCGAGTTTTTTCCAGGTTTTGCCTGCATCGGTCGACTTGTAAACTCCGTCGCCATAGGAGGTCATCACGCCTCGGGGTGCATGTTCGCCCATGCCCACGTAGATAATATTGGAGTTGGTTTCGGCCACGGCCACCGCACCTACCGACCCGGTCTTAAAAAATCCATCGGAAATATTCTCCCAATGTTGGCCTGCATCAGTCGTTTTCCAAAGTCCTCCGCCTGTTGTGCCAAAGTAATAGGTGAGTGGGTCATTGACTACGCCTGTGGCAGCGACTGATCGACCGCCTCGAAATGGGCCGATGTTTCGGTACTTGATGGGAAGAGAGGAATCGTAGGTTTGGGCAGTTGCAGTGATGCTTCCCAGAAAGAGCAAAATGGCAAGGACTTTTTTCATAAGAAATCGGTGGTTTTGAAAAAGTAAGTTAGGGAAAAGTCAGTAGAAGAAAATTCTGAAGTCCGAAATCGAAAGTCTTAAAGATCAGAATTGGAGCTGCAATTGGGTTAGTACTAGGTGAAAAAAGAAAAGCCCCACCGGAGGACCGATGAGGCTGAGTTGGTTTAGTTGACTCTGCTAAAGGACTTAATTATTACTTCTTTCTCGGCTGTTTCCTCTGCTTGGTGCGGAGGATTCGGTTCTGCCGGCTGGAGCAGATCCTCTACTTGGAGCGGAAGATCTGACCTGAGGCTGATTGCCTTGTCGGGAAGGTGCCTCCACTCTGGAGTCTGAACCTCTGGAAGGTGCGGTTCTCACTTGAGGAGCTGGCTGTTGCCTTACTTCCGAACCTCTCGAAGGAGCAGAACTTCGTTGTTCTACGCGCTCTCTAGGAGCCGGCTGAGGTTGAGTTCTCACCTGACTATCTCTTGAAGGTGCTGGTTGAGTTCTTACCTGACTTTCTCTAGAAGGAACGGGTTGAGTTCTCACTTGCGATTCTCTGGAAGGAGCGGGCTGAGTCCTGATCGATTCCTGACGAGAAGGCTGTGCTGATCTGGAAGGCTGCCCCATTTCACCACGAGTACGGGTATCCGCAGGTGCTGGTCTCAGCTCAAATCCATCTTCTCCTCTGCTGCCTGAAGGATTGGCAGATCTTCCGGATGAACCGTTTGGACTGCTGGCAGATCGGTTAGGCTGATTGCTGACTCCTCCATCTGAAGGACTGATCTGACGACTGGATCTGGCAGATCTTACTTCGTTGGATTCCAAGACTCTGGAAGGCCTGGCTTCTACATTTCTTCCTCTGGATTCTTCCACCTCAGGACGGTACATTCTGACCTCGTTTCGGCCCACTGCAGCTCTGCCCGGGGCATCCGCAGATCGGATGTTGTAGACAGGTACCACTTGTCTGGTCACACGTTCCACCTCACGATGACTTGGGCCAGCGTAATAGTTGTGGTTGTTGTAAACCACAGTATTGTTGATCACAGTAGTTCGGTTGATGATTTTGATTTTGGTGCGGTGATGGGCATAAGGAGCGTAGTAGTTGAATACATTTCTGTGGTGAATGCGTCCATAAGGGATAAATACCCAGTGTCTGGTTGGAATATTGATTCTTACGTTGATCGATACTCCAGGACCAAGTGGTGCCCAACCGTAGTATCCGCCGCCTGATCTCCAACTTACCCAAGCAGGTGCCCAGTCATAGCCCGGAATCCAAGCCCAGCTTTGGTAGTAATCGTCAAAGTACCATCTGCCGTAGTGGAAAGTTGCCCATCCCCAGTCATAGTCAGAGACCCAAGTGTTGCCGTATTCGGTCATCACCCAGTGGCCGTTGGTGCCGTATGGATGAAAATCCTCATACACGGCAGGTAACCAGATGTAGCCGTATCGGGCATCTTTAACCCAATCCCCATAAGGAGTGAGGGCGTCGTAGAAAACCTGAAAGGATACTCCGCGATAGAAGTTGGATTCGGCTTTTGCGTGGGAGAGCGAGCCGAAAAGGAGACCGAAGAAAAGCGCCAGAACTCCGAGGTTGTTTTTGCTGAGGAGGGTTTTCATGGTGTTTGTGGTTAGTAGTGGGTAGTGGGTTGAGGTAGTAATAGTTGGTTAGTTTCTTTACTCTTTAAGATGCAAGTTGACTTTCTGTGGTTGCATGGTTTTGTTCTAAAATCCTGCCAGTTTTTGAAATTTATTCGTGAATACACGGAATAAGGTTTTGTTAAAAATCACATTTACTGAAATAAAATTTTACTTAATTAAAAAAATTAAAAATGATTTTTTGATCATTGTAAAAATTTGAAAACAGCACGCTGAATCCAAAAATAAAATTCACTTGGATCCGTGGTCTTGGAGGATTTTTTTGGACAAGGTTTTTTTAAAAAAAAATCAAGTTTATTTCGGGGAATGAAATGATTTGAGTTTTAGTCGAAAAAATATTTGTATTTCCGCAATTGCACCAGCCTAAAGTGAAATCAGAATAAGATTTATGAAGTCGATATAATTATAAAATTTCAAATCGCATTCATAAGTTGCTCCGAAGGAGCCAAACCATTCATGACCCTGTACGAAGTGCAGGGTAGCTAATGAAATTCCCCATCCTTTGAGCCCTGAAAGGGTGAAACTTCAACGTGTCACCCCTTCAGGGCTCCTATTCAATTTTATTGAATTTGCCCCCGGCTACACCGGGGGTTATGAATTGTTACGATCCTTCGGATCTAAGACTATCTATGATTGACCTTCATATTTACTAATTAAATTTCCCTAGTGGTTTCATTGCGGACATTCATAAAAAATCTTTTGTGGTCAATCCAAAATCACGAGAACTGAGAAAGATTTACATGATTCAATGGATTTCTGCCAAAAAAATCAAGTGTTCCTAACTGGGTCACCTCTGGTTCAAAAGAGTTTGTCCGATCTGATTTTTCAAGGAAACCGGTAGATTGATTTTAGGATGTAGCTGTGTCTTGGGCAAAATGGAACCGCAGAAGTTGAAAATTAAATCCTGTTTTTGACCAACTCACCCATTACCCAGTTAGCGCGTGCACCTGATTCTCCTTTGCTTGGACATTGATCAGTGCCCAACAGTTCGCCGACGATGGTCTTAATGAGTGGCTGCTGGATGTGCTTCGGTAATTCCATCTGGTAGTGAATGGGTTCTTCATGGTCTTTGATCAGGGTAAATTCCCCTTTTCCAAAGGTGGCAAATCGAATTTGGCCTTTTGCGCCGTCGATGATCACCTCGTCTGTCTCCGCAGAAGCGGATGTGCTGAAGCACCAAGTACCGGTTCCCATCACGCCATTTTCAAATGCAAAGCTACCGACCACGACATCCTCAGCTTGGTAGGCTTTCGCTTGATTGGACGAAAAGCCAGAAGCGTGGGTAATTTTCCCAAAAAAGAAATCTAATAAATCGAGCTGGTGTGAAGCCAAATCAAAGAAGTATCCACCTCCTGAAATCTCCGGGTTGATCCTCCAGTTGTTTTCAAGTCTAGCGATGATTTCTGGTTCGACGACCTGTTTAAGACTGATATGTACCGTTCGGATTTCGCCGATTTCCCCTTGGTCTATCAGTTGTTTGATTTTCTCGAAGTGTGGCAATGCTCTTCGGTAATAGGCTGCAAAAAGTGGGACTCCATGCTTTTCGCAGACAGAGATCATCTCTTGGCATTCGGCGTAGGTGCGGGCCATGGGTTTTTCCACGTAGACAGGTTTGCCAGCCTCAGCAGCCATGCGGGTGAGTTCCAAATGGGCATTTGGAGGAGTGGCGATGTAGATGGCGTTGACTTCGGGATCGTGAATGAGGTCATGAGCTGAAGTGTACCATTTATCGATACTATGTCGGGCTGCGTAGTCTTTGACCTTGGCTTCATCCCGACGCATGACTGCCACGAGTTTGCTGTGCGGGATATGGTTCATGGCTGGGGCTGACTTGAGTTCACAGACATTTCCAACGCCGAGCACGCCCCAACGGACTTCCGAATCGATAAACTTCTTCATGTTGGAAAGTAGGAAAAGATTTAGGCTTGTGAAAGAGGAAGTGGTTAGGAAGTCGGGAGTGAGGATGTTTGGGGGCTTTTTGAGTAAGTTCTTAAAAGCTCGATTTACTAAAAGAAAAAATTTTGGGTTAACTAAGCAGTACTACTTTACTCTTGAAGGTTCAAAAAAAAAGCCCCGAATCACTTCAGGGCTTTGGGTTTTACTGTGCCGGTGCAGGTCTTGGTTTCATCTTTAGACTGTCAGCCGGGTACTTGGCTGCCAGCATGGCCATCTGTTCTTTGGCCCAGTCCACAAGAACTTGTCTTTGTTCACCACTCAGGTTGGCTTCTGGATGTAGTCCAAGGTAGGTGTAATCTGCCAAAGGCATTTCTCCGCTTTCGACGGTTTCCACAATTTCCTCAAACTTGTGATTCTGAACCCGAAGAGGGATTTTGGTGAATTCAGAGAAATTTAAGTGTCCTTTACCTTCATCCACATGATGATTGAGCCAGAAGCCGACTGGCTGCACTTTACTATACCAAGGATACACGGTGGTGTTGGAATGGCAGTCATTGCATGCGCCTTTGAGGATCATGGATACGTTGTCCGGGACGTTGTAGCTTTTGGTGATGTCAAATTCGGTAGGACCCGATTCGTTTTTCTCCATCGGGATGAGCTGTATGGCCACCAAAAGGACCACGAGCGCTAAGGTGATTTTTTTGATCATAGTGTGTTGGGATTTTGGGTTTGGATCAAAAGTTAGATCAATGGTTTAATTTGAGGTAGATCCTTGACCTAATTTGTATTCAATCCAGTCAAAACTAATCCCTATCTCAAAAAAAACACCGGCTTTGGACCGGTGCTTTTTTATATTTTTAGAATTTGATTCCGAGAGAAAGTCCTCCTCGTAAGCTTGCAAAAGGACCGTTGAAATCCATCTTGGCGCCATTTCCGTCCACTTGGACCGAATAATCTAATAGTGGTATATCGAGTCCGTTCAGCTCCTCTCTCAATCCATCCTGTTCCTCTTGGTTGAGGTTGGTGATCGCATTGATCAAGCCTGTGGAAGTTCCCACAGATCCGCCGATGATCCACCAATCGAGGTAGACTGATTTTCCTAGTCTCCACTGCGAACCAAACATGATCCCACCTGTGATTCCGGTGATGTCGCCACTGAGTTCCACCTCGCGAGTTTCGGTGATGGTTTGCCCATTTACTGTTTCTTCAAATGAAAATTCAAAATCTGAAATGCTTACCTGAGACTTTGAGTAGCGCGCATAAGGAGCGATGTAAAATCCTCTTGGGCCACCTTTTTTTCCAAGGTAAAAGCGGATTTCCGGAGTAATAGCTGTGTTGCCGTAGCTGATATTTCTGAGCTCATCGATAGTCTCAGGATCATCGGTTTGGTTTTCAAAAAAGCCGATCAGAGGCAGTTCTCCTTGGGGCTGTGTACGGAAACCTAAGGCGATCGATGTTTTGCGTGAAAGCATCCGCTCGTATTGAAAGCCGTAATTTTTAAGGAAAAGTCCTGTGAGGTTGACTTTCAGTACGTTTTTGTCATACTTCTCTTTAGCAGGAGTGTCTTCTTGTGCAAAAGAGGGAGCGATCAGTATCAAACTGAGAAGGCTGAGGAGGGTGATTTTTTTCATTGTTGGGTGAACTAATAATAAGCATAAAAGTACTTAATACATTGCTTAAAAATGGACTTATTAATGCCCAATGGCTATCATAATCCTGTCGTTTATTTCAATTTTTTGAAAATCATGGCGAAGGATGATTTTGGGGTGAAAAGGGAATAAATCGGAAACTTACTCTTTGATTCTGAATCGAAGGCCATCAATGATCAGACAAAGTCCTGCCTGAAAAATGATTAAAGCAACCGTGCCGTACCAAAACCACTCATTCCCAGCGAATCTTTCGAAACCTGCGTCAAAGGTCATGCAAAGACCTGTACCTGTGAGTAATAATCCTGCAACAGACTGGATAAACCAGCGGTTTTTTGAGGTCATAGCCAAAACTTGTTTTGTTGTAAATCAGT
>CALRRX020000207.1:0-6120 GCA_943370675.1 Reyranella massiliensis 521
AAAGAACGGTTTGCAAGCAATCCTCCGTACTCACGGGCAAAAGGAACACCTTGCGCCACGCACTGATCAATAATTTTTACCGATACTTCTGCAAGACGGTACACGTTTGCCTCACGGGCACGGTAGTCACCACCTTTGATAGTATCGTAGAAAAGTCTGAAGATAGAGTCACCGTCGTGTTGGTAGTTTTTAGCAGCATTGATTCCGCCTTGAGCAGCGATAGAGTGCGCTCTACGAGGGCTGTCCTGGAAACAAAAGGCCTTGACATTGTAACCCAACTCCGCTAAAGAGGCAGCAGCAGAAGCACCTGCCAAACCTGTACCCACTACGATGACATCGTATTTTCTTTTGTTTGCCGGATTGACCAGCTTGCTGTTAAACTTGTGCTTAGTCCATTTTTCTGCCAAAGGACCAGCAGGTATTTTGGAATCTAGTATCATACGGGACTATTAATTAGCTGGTGAAATAGATATAAAGTGGCATGGACGCGAAGGCCGCAGGAACCACGATGCAATACACTTGGCCGATGGCCTTGACTGCCGGAGAGTATTTTTTATGATTCAAACCCAAGGTTTGAAATGCTGAAGCGAAACCATGTGAAAGGTGGAAACCCAAAAAGCCCATGGAGATCACATAAAGCGCAACCAACCACTCTTGCTTGAAAGCTTCACTTACAATCAAAAACAGGTTTTTATATTCCTCTTCTCCATAAGTGACCATTGGAACTTCTCCCCAGTGCATTTTGGCCCAAAATCCCTGAAGGTGAACTACCAAAAAGATCAAGATAATAGTACCCAACACACCCATATTTCTGGAAGACCAAGCACTGTTAGTAGAAGCCTTGGATTCTGCATATCCTACCGGTCTTGCTGCTTTATTATGCTGAGAAAGAAGAATGGAATAAATAATGTGACCAATCACTGAGATGTAGGTCAAATAGGACAGAATCTTTACCGCCGGATTGGTAGTCATGAATTTGGCGTAGATATTAAACGCCTCACCGCCATCTCCTTTAAACAGAAGTAAATTTCCTGACACGTGGCCTGTCAAAAACAGGATGAGAAAAAGACCGGTCAAAGCCATGATCAATTTTCTACCGAGGGTGCTTCTCAAGGTTTTTGTAACCCAACTCATACAAATGTTTCGATTAGTTTAGAACGAAATTCTTTTGCTGTTAATGCCGCCAAATTTACATGTCGAAGGACTAGTATCCAATGCAAACGAATTCAGTAGGCTTATTTTAAAAGGTTCTAAATAATTTGATTAAGATTGATTTTGATTTCTTTTTCAACTCCTTCCCAACAGTCTGTTTATTTTTATTGTTTGAATTTTGAGTGTTTTTCTCCCTACTTCCGTTTATTTCGTATAGGAAGAAAAATCCATCAGGAATTAGTCAATTTTAACCTCAGACTATCAGTCTTCTAGAGACCTGATTATCAATATTGAACGACATGAAGCTTAAAATCTACCTAGGACTTTTTTTCATTGCCCTTTTTACGGGGATTTCCTCTACTTGGGCTACTCATATTCGAGCTGGCGAGATTATCGCTGAGCGGATATCTGTCCAAGCGCTTACCTACAGAATCACAGTAGTTGGCTACACAGATACCAAATCCAACGTGGTGTTTGGTCCAGGCCGAATCAATTTTGGGGATGGACGAGAAGAGCAGCTCAACACCCAAAGTGATTTTTCAATTGTAGAAAGTCTGGGCAATCAGATCGAAAAAAACACCTTTGTAATCACTCACACCTTTCAAGGTCCAGGAAAATACAAAATCCGATTCATCGAATTCAACCGAAATGACCTGACCCTAAACATGGACAATTCGGTGGATACCCCATTTTATGTCGAAACAGAAATCAACATCGACCCATTTTTTGGAGTAAATAATTCTCCTGTACTGACTATTCCTCCGGTAGATAACGGCGCGGTCAATGTCCGATACATTCATAACCCGGGAGCATATGATCCCGATGGGGATAGCCTATCCTATGCGATGGATGTTCCTAAACAGGCTTTTGAAAGACCTGTAAACAATTACCGAAGTCCAGCCTCTCCAGAATTCAGCCCACGTCAGCAAGACGGTACGGTTCCGGCTTTTCTGAGAATCGACCCGATTTTTGGAGACTTGATATGGGATGCGCCAGGCACTGCTGGACAATACAACGTAGCCTTTCGAATCATCGAATGGAGAAAAATTGACGGGAAATTTGTGGAAATCGGCTATGTCGTACGCGACATGCAGATTATTATCGAAAACTCGAATAATCGTCGTCCTACGCTCATTTTGCCTCCTGACCTCTGTGTGGAAGCAGGAACTTTGGTTAAAGAAATCATTCAAGGCCAGGACCCAGATGGAGACCCGATCAAAATAGAAATCTTTGGCGAACCTATCCAAATCAATGCCTCTCCGGCAACCTATGATCCTAAAAACATCTTCCAACCTCAACCGGGAATTGTCAATTTCAAATGGCAGACGGTATGCAATCATGTCCGCGAACGGGAATATGAAGTAAGGGTCAGAATCAGTGACCAACCTCGCTCAGGACCTAGTTTGGTAGATATCCAAACCTGGAGAATCAAAGTGGTCGGTCCTCCGCCAGTGTGGGATGAGCTGGTCCAACAGCCTGGAAGGACTGTCGAATTGAAATGGGATCCTTATACCTGCGCCAATTCGGCCGCTGAGATGCAGGTTTGGAGAAGAATAAATTCTGATCCATATGTACCAGACTCCTGCGAAACAGGCATCCGAGCGGGCTATGAATTAGTAGGAATTACCGATATGGCGACCTTCTCATTTACCGATATTAACGGTGGAGAAGGACTGGCTCCGGGCAATACTTATTGCTACAGGTTAGTAGCTGCTTATCCTGAACCTAGATCGGGATTGAGCATAGTCTCCGAAGAAATATGTATCACAATCGATGTGGATGTGCCTATCATTACCAATGTAAGCATTGAGGCAACTGACACACAGGCGGGAGAAATCTTTGTCAAATGGACTCCACCTTATGATATTGATAAAACCCAATTCCCAGGTCCTTATTCGTATGAACTATTGAGAAGCACGGGATTCACGGGTACCCAAAACAGAACTTCTTTGGGAATCATGTCAGATACTTTATTCACAGACAAAAATCTAAATACCGAGAACCTCGTCTACAATTACAAAGTCATCCTACTCGATAACAATACAAAAATTGACACTTCCTCCTCTGCCTCATCCGTCAGACTGGAGCCTACCATCATCAACGAAGCCATCGAACTGAAGTGGACTTTCAATGTTCCTTGGAACAATCAAGTTGCCCAATACAAGCATGAGGTTTACAGAAATCGCACTGATGCGGAGGCTACAGACGAAGATACTTTCGTCAAAATCGCAGAAGTAGATGTCACTCAAAATGGATTCACTTACTTGGATGATGGCAGATTTAATGGTGTCAAGCTGAAAAAAGAAATCGAATACTGCTACTACGTGATCACGAAAGGGTCATACAATGTCGCCGGCCTTGTTTACCCATTGGAAAACAAATCTCAAATAGTTTGTGCCAAGCCTGACGACAATCGACTGCCTTGTCCTCCTGTATTGACATTTGAAGGCCCAGAATGTGCGGCTTATGTAGCAGAACAACCCTGCAATAGCAACTCCTTTGAGCATGAACTCAGCTGGGTACCCAATTTCACAGGCAACTGCGATGATCAATTGAGCGGGTATAGACTTTACTTTACCTCAGAGGGAGAAGAGAGTGAATTTACTTTGGTTGGTCAGTATTCTGCCATTCAGCTTAATGCAACATTGACTAACCTTCCTACTTACAGAGGATGTTACTACATCACCGCCGTAGATAGGTCGGGAAATGAAAGTCAGCCGAGCAATGTGGTTTGCGTGGAAAATTGCCCTGTGTATAATCTGCCAAACGCCTTCACACCAAACAAAGATGGGGCTAATGACACCTTCATGGCTTTCGACAATCCATTTGACATGTGCGCTAGATTTGTCACAGGTGTAGAAATATTCATCGTCAACCGTTGGGGTGCGGAAGTATACCGATACAATAGCCTGAACTCCACCGAAAATGACATCTACATCCGTTGGAATGGTCGAGACCAAAATGGAAATGAACTTCCTGCCGGTACTTACTTCTATTCTGGAACGGTGTTTTTCGATGTATTGGATCCTGCACAGCAGCGTCGAAACCTCAAAGGTACCATTCAACTCCTTCGATGAAGGATTCCAAATCCCTCATCCTCTTCGACGGAGTCTGTACGCTCTGCAATGCTTCCATAGATTTTGTAATGAAACGGGACCGCAAAAACCGTTTTCTAGTGGGAGCATTGCAAGAGCCTATTTCAAAAAAAGTATTATCCGATTTTAAGGTAGCACCTGCCTATTTAGACTCTTTGGTCCTGTTAGAACATGGAAAAATCTATTTTCGAAGCACTGCGGCATTGAGAATTTCCAAGAGACTAGACGGACTTTGGCCAGCACTTTACCTTTTTATTCTAATCCCCAGTTTTGTCAGAGATCCGATTTATAATTGGATAGGTAGAAATAGGTATCGCTGGTTTGGTAAGAAAAGCACCTGCCGAATCCCTACAGCAGAAGAGAGAAGCAAATTCCTTAGCGAAGAGAACTTTCCCTATTAGAAAAATTGGATAATCATCCAATAAATCGGCATTCCAAGTGTGATATTGAAAGGGAAAGTCACCGCCAAAGCCATGGGCACGTACAACCCTTCATCAGCTTCGGGGTTTGCGAGCTTCATAGCAGCCGGCACCGCAATGTAGGATGCCGAAGCTGCTAGGATGGAGAAAATTAGCCGATCACCCGCCTCTGGTGCAATCCAGTGACTCAAAAATGCAACTGTACATCCATTGACCAAGGGAACCAAAATGGCAAAAAGGGAAGAGAAATAGCCCGTCTTGAAAAAAGCCTTGAGTTTCTTTCCGCTATTGATTCCCATATCCAAAAGGAACACTGCAAGAAACCCTTTGAAAATATCTGTGATAAAAGGCTTGATCCCCTCAGCCTGCTTTTCATCTGCTATTAAGCCAATAAACAAACTACCCAAAATCAGCAAAACGGAACCATTGGTAAACGCATGAGTGATAATGCTCTTGATACCACCCTCAGACTTGGAATCAGAATATTTACGAAGCAAAATCACCCCTGAAATGATCGCCGGGGCTTCCATCAGTGCCATGACAGCGACCATGTGTCCTCCGAAATGGGCCCCTTGAATCTCCAAGAAAGAAACGGCTGCCACAAAAGTCACCGCCGAAATAGAACCATATGCCGCCGAGATCGCTGCAGCATTGGGCACTCCCAATCGCTTTTTCAATATAAAAAAAGTATAAAATGGAATCAGTGCTGAAAGTACTACTCCAAATACCAGAGCCCAGATTATGCTGGTATTGAATTCACTGTGTGAAAGCTCCTGACCTCCTTTAAACCCAATCGACAGCATCAGGTAGAGCGCAATAAACTTGGCACTTGTGGCAGGTATCTCCAAGTCACTTTTCAACTTCACTGCCAACACACCCAAGACAAAAAAGAGTAGACTCGGATTTGTCAGGTTATTAATAAGAATTTGAAAATCCATGCTGCAAATATCTTTTTCCTTTAAATCAGAAAAAAGCAAAACATAATATTTTTTTATTCGTTACGATTTTAAAATTAAATTTACTTATGAATCTCTCCATACAACAGCTCAAAGCATTCAAGGCTATTTCTAAGTATCAAAGCATAACAAAAGCAGCGGAAGCCATGAATATGACTCAGCCAGCAGTGTCTATTCAGCTAAAAAATCTGCAGGAAAACTTTGAAGTGCCATTGACTGAAATCATCGGTAAGAAAATTCATATCACGGAATTTGGACAGGAACTAGCGGATACGGCAGATCGGATTTTTGAGGAACTCGGGAAAATCGAGGAAAAAATGCTTGAACTGAAGGGGCTCTTAGGAGGCAAAATCAGAATCTCAGCAGTATCTACAGGGAAATACATCATCCCTTACCTGATGGCCGATTTCATGAAGATCAATCCTCATGTAGAAATCAGCCTCGAAGTATCCAATCGGTATAATGTGCTCGCACATCTTCAAGAAAACTCAACCGACC
>CALRRX020000208.1:0-6105 GCA_943370675.1 Reyranella massiliensis 521
AAAAAAATCCACAGTACCAATGCAGCTGACTTTAGCACACTGAAATGGGACCTGGATGCTGCTACCTCCAAATTGAAAAACCTTCTTAATCAGCCTAAACCCGATGCCGTGGCTGTTTCCAAGCAAATGGATTTGGTATTAAGTCTGGAAAATCTACTGAAGAAAAAGCAGCTAGCCACCCTTGTGGCTATCAAAAATGAACTGTCAGAAAATCAGCAAAGCGAGCTGAAAAATTACAAAGGAACTTCTTGGGAGAATGCGACCGTTGCCTCGTCAAAAAATCATGCATTAGCTGGAACGGCTATAGTCAGTGGTGATAAAAAGTCATCCGTATATATTCAAAGCCCCAAATCAACTGATTCAAATCCCACCTATTACATCAAAAAGGACAAATTCTACTTGAAAGTCCCAAATGTGGCGGATATCAATCCCAATGACATCGAAGCGATAGAGGTATGGAAAGGCGACAAGGCCATTGAAAAGTTTGGTCAAAACGGCAAAAACGGAGCAATCATCATCACCCTGAAAGAGAAGAAAGAAGAACTCCCGCTGGAAAATTAAGTACTCAATTGGTTACTATTTAACTAAAAAAGGAAGGCCGAGTGACCTTCCTTTTTTTAATTTTTACTTCTTCGAAAATCCTTCCACGTCTTCCAGCTGTAATAAAATACTAGCCAAAAGATTCCCGCAATAAATGCCAGTTGAATTCCGACAAAAAGCAAATAGCCGAAAGTTTTTAGATAGTCCATAGTTCCAAAGCTTATTGGAACAAGTTAGAATTAATTCTTTAATCCAGAAACCTCCAGCTCGCCTTGTGATTTTTATCTAATGGTTTTCCAGTCACTTTCGCTCTTAGAATCTCGATCGGCATGGCGTTTTGGGTCATGATCAAGTCGTGGAATTGCTTCTCAGGCATCTTACCTAAATCCACCATTTCTTTTCGCATGGAGTAGATTTCCAAGGCACCGATCATATAGGCAATCTGATACAGCGGTCCATAGCTTCCTTCGAAGGATCTTCTTACTTCCGCCTCTGCATTGGCACGTTCGTGACCCACTTTATCCACAAGTAAGTCGATGCATTGCTGAGGAGTCATTTTTCCCAAGTGGTAATTCAGGGAGAAAATGATCCTCGCGCAACGGTGCATTCTCCAGAAGAGCATACCGACTTTGTCCTTGGCATCGCGAGGGAAATTGCGGTCCCAGAGCACAAACTCCCAATAAAGCGCCCATCCTTCCGTCCAAAATGGGGTACCGAAAGGCCGTCGATGCGTCATGTAGCGCTGATTCATAAACTGTTGTAGGTGATGTCCGGGAATCAATTCATGTTGCACCGTAGCTCTGGAAAAGTGAGGGTTATTACCCCGCATGGACATCATCTTTTCCTCGTGACTCATCTCGGAGGTTGGATAAGAAATCTGAATCACTTCCCCGCCCAAGAAGAACGGACTCACCCGCTGCCTTTCTGCCGAAATCATGGTCGTTCTCCAAGTCTCAATCGCCAAAGGGGGAACTGTCAGCCAATCGTTTTTCACCATGATGTCAATCGCCTCTTCACCGAGTCGCGCCACTTCTTCAGGCCAAGCACCTGCCGGTAGGTAGGTTTCTTTCACCATTTCCAAGGCGGCCTTCCAGTCGTTCCCAAAACCCAGTTCATTGGAGGCCTTCAGCATCTCTTTTTCGCACCAGGCAAACTGCTTTTCCGCTTCCACAATCAATTCCTCTGGAGAGTAAGCAATCATCTCAAAAGCCAATTGCTTTTCTAAGGCTTCTCGTCCAATGGGCTTGCCGATGATTCCGCTGCCATCATCTTTCACCGAGTTGGTGTAATGTTCGCGCAGGGCTTTGGCATAGGCCTTCATACTGGCGTCGAGCTTTTTCCATGGTTCCGGCATCCACCAAGTAAATGCAGGATCGTAGTCGAAATAAAAATCGTAGGCTTCCTTGGTCACTCGGTTCAAACTTTCCACAGCTTGGGCAGCCAAATCCGCTTGTTGCCAAGAGGTGTATTTGGAAGCGGAAGCGAGGGATTTGTGTTGGGCTTCTACGGCTTTGGCCACGGCATTCCAGGAGGCTGCCAAGGCTTGAGAATCCGGCTGCTTGGCTCGGCGACGGGCGACCACAAAGTCTTCCAAGGGCTTGCCGAAGGCTACTACCGATTGGATAGACATAAAATCCCGCTTTTCGAGATCAAGCTCGGCAAGTTGCTTTTCGAGGTAATTTCGGAAAAGCACGTAGTCGATTTTGCCGTCTTCGGAGAGTGCTGCATAGTTCTGCGCTTGGAGCGTCTTGAGGTAATCCTGATTGAAGGATTCCATTCGGGTGAAGTATTCCGCCGAAAGCCGGTTGGTGTATAGGCGAGACAAGGCACCACGGTCGGCCTGATAGGCAGTGATCATGGAAACAAGCTCCGTAGCCTCAGCCCACAAAGAGCCTAAAACGAGGAAAAGAGAAAGCGCTATTTTTTTCATAGAATGAATTTTCTTGGAAGGGTAATCTGTATTCCTAAACATAGAATATTCTGGCTTTTGAAAAAACCACAATATTCTAAGTGGCAAGATGGGTTTTCAAAAAGTTAAAAATTACCACATAGTCACATAGAGACACATAGTTTTAGGAGAGTCAGCCTATTTCTATGTTTTCTATGTGTCTATGTGGTTTTAAAAAAATCTCACCAAAGAGATTCGTAATGCTTGCTAACAAAAGTTTTTTGTCCATAGTGAAACAAGTTTATCACATTGAAATTCAACAGGATTCCTTTCGGGATTTTCAGGAGATTCATGTAGTTAATTACCTGCGCTTCATGGACCGGCAAAAGTTCAGAAACTGCCTTCAGCTCTACCACAATGAGCTCCTCCACAAAAAAATCGCATCGGAATTGCCCCTGAATATGATGCCTTTTGTACTCAATAGGGATGTCAAATTCTTTCTTATAGGACAACCCTCGCTCAGTCAGCTCTATCTCCAAACAAGTCTGATACACGCTTTCGAGCATTCCCGGTCCGATATGCTTATGAACCTCAATCGCCGCACCGATGATTTGATAGGATAGCTCATCAATTTGTTTTCTCGTTCTTCTCATAAAAAATATGCAGTTGAATCTTTGACCTCTTCATCATTTGATAAATTTAAAAAAAACAGTAATTCGATTAATTTTCAATGAGTTGTAAGAGAATTCTTTGCTTTTAAAATATAGGATTCTCCATAGCTTAAACTAATTGACCCAAATCAAACAATAAGATTACCACATAGTCACATAGAGACACATAGTTTTAGGAGAATAAGCCTATTTCTATGTTTTCTATGTGACTATGTGGTTTATAAAATTCTTGTTTCTTAAAGAAATTCAAAATCTAAACACATATCCTCCAGCATCCTTAAAGGTATTCCCTTGCCGAGTTGAATCAGCAGAATTCGCTTTGAGGTAGTTTTCCCAAGGGCCGGGATTTTCGAGGTCGATGTTAATTTCTACCAATTTTTCGGGAGAATAGGCATTCATTCCTCGCAGTCCATCTACCAATCCGAGGTATCCATTTTTCGAAAATTTATACACCTTCGCCCAGCCTTGATCGGCGCTTTTGGTCAAGCCCAAACTTTCCTCCACAAACAACTCCGCAGGCAGCATGTCTTTGTAATACAGCCAAACCACAGAGCCTGTGAATTGCAATTTTTCCCCATGACGGGTAGACTTGGGTTTCAATTCGGAAAGTTCAGGCATGAGCACTTCATTTTCGGGATGCTGAAAAAAGGTCTCAAACTCCAACAGATACCCTTCCGGATCCACGGCCACAAACCCGTCGTGTGGACCTCCCAGATTCTGCTTGAGCGGATACTTGATCGTGACTTTTTGCTCTTGCAGATGAGCATACCAGTTTTCCAACTGATCGGTGAGAAATGCCAAGGCGACTGATTTGGGTTCATTCCCAGAATATCCAGAATTGGTAAGCGCCTGAAGCGTCAAAAAGGAATCTCCGGCAATTAGGAATTTGGCTGAATTTTCGGATTCCTGCACCAGTTCCAGACCGAGCGTAGTTTGATAAAAGTCCTTGGCTTTGGCCAAATCCCTGTAAAACCACCTCACCTCGAGACCCTGAATCCCGAAATCCTCCAAGTCTCGGAAAGCTGAGTTTTCTGCAAGCAAGTCATTGATCCGGTCGGTCGGATAGCCCAGCAGTCTTCCGAATCTCCGACTCAGCTCTCTTTTTCGCGAAGCGCTCAGCTCATCTTTTGCCAACTCTTGCTTGAGGTCTTGATAAGCTTTTAGGGTATTTCCTTTGAAAAAAAGCACCACCTCTTTCCCCTCCACACTAGAGGCAGGAAAAAGATCCGTCTGCACCAAAGAATCCTCTCTGTAAAACTCAATCCCATATTTCTCACAGATTCGCTCCACCTCGGGCATAAAGAGATCGAGTTCAGCCGAAGTCATCGGAGGACCTAAAGCCAAGGGTTTGACTCCGGATTTGACCATCTCGGCAAAGGATTCGATCTGTCCCGATTCTTTTTTAAAATCTTTTTGATCACAGGAATACAAGAAGGAAAGCAATAGGACGAGAACGAGGATTTGTCTTTTCATGATCACTGTAAAAGTTTTAGCAAGCGGAATGGTTTTGAATTAGGAGAAAAAATCTCTTTCAGTAGCAACCGAACTTGAAAAATCTGCATCTGACCATAGGAAGATGCATTTATGTATTCTAAAAAATCACCTTTAGAATCATTTGATTATCTTATCCTTCGCAAATTTTTGAGTACCGTTTTTTATAAAAGAGAAAAGAAAAAATTATTCACGATTCCAACTTAACACTAACCTTTCTACATGGAATTACTCATTCAAAACCTCTCCAAAACCTACTCCAATGGAGTGAAAGCACTCAACGGAATTTCCCTTACTATCCCGCAGGGAATGTTTGGCCTATTGGGCCCAAATGGCGCCGGAAAGTCCACCCTCATGCGTACCATCGCTACTCTTCAGGATGCGGACTCAGGCAGTATTCAGCTGGACGGAATCGACGTACTCAAGGACAAGCAGTCTATTCGCGAACGACTGGGTTATCTTCCTCAGGATTTTGGGCTCTATCCCCGAATTAATGCCGAGACCATGCTGGATCACATCGCTCAGATGAAAGGCATCGGCAGCAAAAGCGATAGAAAGGAACTTGTTGCTTCCCTTTTGCAAAAGGTGAATCTGTTTAAAGATCGAAAAAAAGGCCTCGGCACCTTTTCGGGCGGGATGCGTCAGCGATTTGGGATTGCTCAAGCATTGGTGGGAAATCCATCCCTGATCATTGTGGACGAGCCTACTGCCGGATTGGACCCTTCGGAACGAAACCGATTTTACAACCTACTCTCTGAAATCGGAGAAAATACCATTGTGATTCTTTCTACACACATCGTCGAGGACGTGAATACACTTTGCTCAAACATGGCGATCATCTGCTCGGGCGAGGTACTCATGCAGGGCAAGCCAAAAGATGGACTCGCCATGGTGCAGGGAAAAATCTACCAAAAAGCGATTGAGAAAAGTGAATTGGATCACTATCGAAAGGACTATCATGTCATTTCCACCAAGCTGATTGGCGGCAAACTGAGCCTTCGCATCGAAAGCGAAGCTAACCCGGCAAATGGCTTTGAACCCGTAGCAGGTGATCTGGAAGATGTGTACTTCAGCGTGATTTCTAAAAAAGTGGATCCTATCACCATTTAATCGGAATCGTATGTTTAAGGACATCTTTCTATTCGAGCTAAAGTACCGCTTTAGCCGACCGGCAACCTGGATTTATTTTGCCTTGCTAGTGATCGTGCCACTCCTGCTGATTGGCTTTGGCAACACTCCGGCTTCTGAAAAAGTCTACCACAACTCGCCCATCGTCATTGCAAACCTGCTGGTATTGGTCTCACTGTTTGGGATTCTGATTGCTTCAGCGATCATGGGTGTACCGATCTACCGGGATTTGGAGCATGGCACAGGCACTTTTCTCTTCAGCTATCCGATCAGCAAGTTTGGATACTTTATGGGGCGTTTTTGGGGCTCCTTCGTCACTTTGTTATTTATCAGTTTAGGCGCACTGCTTGGCATTTATTTGGGGAGTGTACTTGGCCCACTGTTTGG
>CALRRX020000209.1:0-6079 GCA_943370675.1 Reyranella massiliensis 521
TGCATTATGCTGCCATTCTGGTTTGATTTGCAGTATTTCTTGTGCGAAGGTGTTTCGATCCAAACCGTCTCCACCGCTTTTTGACCAGATGGTAAGCCAGTTGCCTTGAGGATCGAGGATTTGAAGTGTAAGACGATCACTATCATCTGGAAGCTCGGCGTTTCCTCCTGCTTGCCAGTAGAAGCTTAAGAAAAGAGAATTCCTTTCCGATAGAGGGATCGAGGTCAAGTCAAATGGCTTGCTGCTGAGGTAATCACTTTCTCCTTGATCTCTGACTTGCTGAGAATAAGACCGGCCATTTTGATCCACTCCATTGAAAAGGACCATTCCTAGAGAGGGAGGTCGAATTCCGATTGTCTCCGTGTAGGAAGCACCTTCGATCTTCCATTTTAAGGAATCAAGTCCCTGTGAAAAATCATCCCAAAAGGGAATTATTGGAGTAAATGCAAGTCGCTTTTCTTCGTCGGTTGTGGATAAAACGGGTTGTGGCACTCGATGTACTTGGCCAAACTCCACAAATTGGGCAAATCCTTCTTGGCTTTGCAGGAGCAAGGTCAGCAACAAACATCCAAGAGTAAAAAAGTGCCTTTTCAATTCATTAATTTTTAGCAACCCAAAGATCAATAGGTTCACCCGTTCGGACTTCAATGCCTGTTGCAGGAGATTGGAGGTAGACTTTTCCTGTAGATGCGGAGTCAGTACGGTTATAGTTTTTTCTTCCCACTCGCAATCCTGAGCCTAGAATCAGAAACTCGGCTTCCTCTTCATCCATGCCGATTAGGTTTGGTACTAAAAGCATTTGGTTTCCCATACCATCGCCTACCACCAGGTCAATTTTGGATCCTTTGGGCACCTCGAATCCTTCTCGAATGGTGACGCCTTTGTATCGTTGTTCCAAAACCACATTGATTCCAATATCCGGTACATAAATGATGTCACCTCGCTCCAGGCCCAAATTGGAAAGCATCTCTTGGGCATTTTTCAAGAGCATATTTTCCATGTTTGGCATTTTGATAATCGGGGCGTTTCGGGCATTGAGAGTCAAATAAATTTTTCTTCCACTCTTCACCTGAGAATTGGCTGCAGGGATTTGCTTTAATATTCCCAAGGCAGGTTCCTCAGTGCTGAATCCTGAATCTGGAGAGACTTCATATTGCAGATTGGATGATTCCAAAAGATCAACCGCTTCTTCGTAAGTATAGCCTGATAAATCTGGAACGGATACCGTTTCTCCGTGATTGGTATAAAGAGGGAGGTATACTTTCAAAAATAAAAATCCAAGGAAAATGGAAATACCAAAGATGATGGCTAGGTTGATTAGTATCTTTTTCAGATTGTAAGAGAATGGATTCATCGAGTAAAATGATTCAAGCTAAGATAAGCCGTAATTTTTATCAAACCGCTGTAAAGTTGGCAAAAACCGATCAAACCCTTGACAAAAAATAAGCCGAAGCGTGTGCCTCGGCTTTAATTTTGGTTAATTGATTACCAATCGTTTGATTTCCTGAAGAGTCGGACTGTTAATTTTCAAGATATAAAGCCCGGGACTAAACATCTCCCTAGTAAATGTGTAGGTCTGGTTCAAGGTATTTGGAAATGTCAGCTCCTGAACAAGCGCGCCTGTCGATGAAATGACCTGCATGGTGACATTTTCTCTTCTCGGTAGATTAAATGCCACATTGAAATAGTCACTTGCCGGATTTGGATACACAATGGTGTTGCCTTCTGCAGGAATGACAGGTTCCGGATTTGCACTTAGGAATAATTCTAGGTTGTCCAAGTAAACCGGAGGATTTGGGGTACCAACCACATCTAAGGCAAAAGCAAGTCTGACATTTGTTTTTCCTTGACCCGCAAAATCAGTTAGGTTGACATATTTTCTTTCATAGTCACCTGCGCTGTTAGGATTTGCTTCACCCGTATTTACGGTGGACAAATTTACACCTGAGGCTGACCAAACGACTGTATAATCTGTACCTCCATTTGCACTTGCCAAGAGGTATAGTGTGGTTGATGGGTTCATCACACCTGCAGCTATATCGAAGAAAACACTTGCCTGTCTACTTACGGACAGGTCAAATGAAGGAGTTCCCAACCAATAGGAGTTGCCATTTTGACCTCCTTGAAGCCGAGCCACATTATTGGTTCCTGTTCCAGAGGATACTGGCGTTACTTGCCATGCAGCCTGATCATTTTCAGGGTTGATGGTAAGCCAAGGAGCAAGATCAGCACTTGAATTAAACTGCTGTCTCCATGGTACTTCTGTTCTTGCAGGGCTTTCGATATTGAAATATTTCAACAAAGGAGTGGCAGGGGCATTTTGATCGAAGTTTGGTTCACTTACACCAAATTGAAGACTGTTTTTACCTTCACCGGTAGACTTGTTGATACTCAGGTCAACTGTATCTCCAGGAGCAATCGTAGATCCTGAACCAATAAACACCCTATTTCCGGAGTTATTCGTATTTCGGGTAAATAGGAATCTGGCTACCGGAAGATTACCTGTATTAATTATCCTCACTACCTCATCTTCATGTGTTCCGCTACTGATTGGAGTAGGAGACATGACTCCTTCTACTTTGAGTTCATACTTAAATTGTTCCTGAGGAAGAATTCGTATGTTTTTGATGTAAAAGTTGTTTCCATAAGCATTCTTAGAAATAAATGCTATCCTGATTTTTCCGAGGCCTTTGAATTTACTTAGGTTGACCAACTCAGTACGGAATTGAGATGAGCTGGTAGGAATAAATTCATCCAAAGTCGGAGTAGAGGTTTGAAGCCTTGTTCCGCTTTTTTGGTAAGGAGGTGAGACGATGTTAAAGTCGGCAGAGCACTCCGGCGCGATGGCAATCATCAACTCGTCCTGAAATCCATTTTGGTTATAAGGTCCGTGAGCTACTTCAAAGACCAATTGCGCATTAGGGAACTGAGTAAGGTCGATTTGAGGTGAAATGAAATAATCAAGTTGTCCTTGAGCTTCATATTCATAATGCCTCATGTAAATAGCCGACTGAGCTACCCCATCTACTGTGATGGAGGTTCTCTCCCAAGTAAGCGATTGATCGGGATTACTTACAATCCACTGAGCAGGGAAGGTGGCTAAGTTGTAAGTGAAAGGAAGGGAAATTTGACCCTGCTGAACAGGCCTTGAAATTTGAGTATTATTTACTGCGTTTAGGTCAGAAGCGTCATTTACCTGAACGATCGTAAATTGAAATTCATTGGTATCTCCAGAGGCCACAATCGTTGAAAAGGCTAATGAGGCAGTTTGACCTGTCTGCAGGTTTAATTCAAACCTTTTACTTTCTATCAATTGCCCGTTTCTCTTAAACTCGATTCTAGCGGAGTTAATCGGAGAAGTTCCGGTATTTTGTACCTCTACTGATGGGGTGATATTCTGATCACAGATTGCGTCGCTAGGCTGAATAATTCTCCTCATCGACAAATCTCTATCTGCCAGAACAGGTTCTTTTGTTGCTCTGTTATTTACCAAACTCGCTCTCCTTGGACTGCTGGTCAACACCACATCAAATCGCTCCACCTGTCCTTTGGTGAAAATATTCATACATGGATCAGGGGTATAGTCCATGTAGTTTTGAATCATATTATTATTTCCGCAGGAAAATTTGGTTGGATTGGCATTACAGACTGTATTGGATGCATCCTGTTCGGGTGTGTCCAACACGAAATCATCCACACCACAACCTCCATCTCCCCAAATATGTCTGAGGCCTAAATAGTGTCCAACCTCGTGAGTTGCTGTTCTACCTCTCGAAGCAGTAGTTGCGCTTCCGCCTATTCCGAAAAATCTGTAATCGATAGTGACACCATCTGAAATGACAGGGAATGGAGTAAAATTAAGCCCCGGTAGGTTAGAAACAGGAAAGGAAGCATATCCGATGAATGGAGAGGTCAAAGGAACTACCCAGATATTCATGTACTCCTCAGGGTTCCATTGAGTAAGTTGTCCGATTAAGGTAGCGTCGTCCGGGGAATAAATTGTTTTTGGACCTTGGATTCTAATGATGCCTGAGGTCGGTAATCCACTTGGGTCTTGCTTTGCCAGTACAAACTCAATATTAGCATCAGCGGCTACTGGTAAGAATTCGGCTGGAGTCCGATTCGCATCAGCATTTTTTCTCCTGAAATCTTCATTTAGAATTCTGATTTGCTCTTGAATCTGAGAATCAGGAATATTGGTGCCTACTCCTACAGCTGTTCCCGTGTGGATGACATGAACAACCACAGGGATCAATCGAGGACCTTCTAAAATTTTTGCAACTTGAGGAATGTTTCTTTTTGACTCAATTTTTCGAGTCATCCAATCTTCAAAAAATGCTTTAGAACCAAAAACTCCCAATTCTTTTTCCAATTGGGATTCCAGAATCGTGTGCGCACATTTTTCATTATGAGAATGACCAGAATGTGTACCATTAGAACTATTAAGCTCTTGAAGAGTAACTGATTGGCCAAACGCACCCACACAATAAAATATTCCCCCTACGAGAAGGGGGAATATTTTAAAAATATCAAATCCTTTTTTCATTTAGTTGAATTGATCAGGCCATGGATAGATTCACGGCTTCCACTCGGGTGATTTCAGGTATGGCTCTTTTTATAGCTTCTTCTACACCTGCCTTGAGTGTCATCGATGACATTGGGCATGAACCGCAGTTACCCATCATCTCAATTTTCAGGACATAATCATCAGTTAGTTCCACTATTCGAACATTGCCTCCGTCCGCCTCCAAATAGGGTCTGATGGTATCCAAGGCAAATTCAATTTTCTCTCTCAATCCTGATTCCATGAGTTGTTTTATGCTTTTATTTCTACTATTTCTGTTTTTTCGATCGACGCATTACGGATAGCAATCTGTCTAGCCACTTCTTCAGCCAGATTCATGTAAGCCTCTTTGGTTAATCCATTCTTCAATACTGCCGGATATCCGGTGTCTCCACTTTCTCTGATGCTTTGGATGATCGGAACTTCACCTAAGAACGGAACTTGGTACTTTTCAGCCAGTTTTTTCCCTCCTTCTTTTCCAAACAAATAATATTTGTTTTCCGGCAATTCTTCAGGCGTAAAATAAGCCATATTTTCTATAACACCTAAGATAGGGACATTAATTTGAGGCTGTCGGAACATTGATAATCCCTTGTTGGCATCCGCCAAAGCCACTTTTTGGGGAGTGGTTACTATCACAGCACCGGTCACAGGGACAGTTTGCACCATGGTCAAATGGATATCAGAAGTACCAGGAGGTAAGTCAATCAAAAGATAATCCAATTCTCCCCATTCCACATCCGAGATAAATTGCCTCAACGCTGAACTTGCCATTGGCCCTCTCCAAACCACCGCACTGTCGGTAGGGGTCAAAAAACCAATGGACATCATTTTTACCCCATATTGGGTTACTGGGATGATGATATTCTTTTCTCCTACTTTTTTTACTGCGGGCTGTTCTCCTTCCACATTAAACATGGTAGGGATAGATGGACCTGAAATATCCGCATCAATCAAACCGACCTTTGCTCCAAGTTGAGCTAGAGCTACGGCTAAATTGACAGAGGTAGTAGACTTACCTACTCCTCCTTTGCCAGAAGCGATGGCAACTATATTTTTAACCCCGGGAAGGATAGGCGCCGCATCACGAACAGTCGTAACTTGAGACGTCATGAAAATATCCCACTTCCAATCTTTCCCAAAGTCTTCCTCTAATGCCTCAATACAGTTGTTTTTGATCACTTCTTTAAGTGGGCAAGCGGGAGTAGTCAAAACCACTTTGAAGCTTACCGTTTTGCCTTCGATATGGATGGATTGAATCATTCCCAAAGAGACCAAATCCCTTTTGATATCGGGGTCCTGAACGCGTGAGAGTGATTTTTTTATTAATTCCTCAGTCAATTGCATGGGTGGATTAAATTTTTCGCAAGGTAGGTCAAGATTGCCGCTTTGAAAAACCCGCGGCAAAGACAAATGTGAAACTTCCTAAAATGTCAAATGGTTCTGGAAAACCTTCTTCTTCCAATTGTCAATTCTGAGATTAACTTTGTTTCTTTCTCCCTTCCGATGAGTATT
>CALRRX020000210.1:0-6074 GCA_943370675.1 Reyranella massiliensis 521
AGCCAAGATCAATACGGTTTTTAGCACCTCGATTTTGGGAAGGGTGATGGATTGTAAGGTTCAGGACCTGGTTTATGATCGGAACTGCCAGTATTATTTGTCCGATGATTGTGTTCAGCTTAAAAACCAAAAGAGAAATAAAATCTCGAAGGAATCGATTTTCACCTTTTCACTTCGAACCTACTGTATTTCGCAAGCGATCATTCAAACCGTCCGGACATTTAAGCCTAAGCAAAAGGGAGTTGAGTCCTTTTATCAGCTGAACCAACTGCATTGGAAAAACCCCAATTAATACGGTTTTGCTATATTTAAACGCTTGTCACTCAAAAATTATGGAGAATAATAATCTTGAATTCCTCAAAAAGAACCTGAAATTCCTTGGGTTTGGGACTTCTTTAAATGCAGCCTTGGAAGCCAAAGTTTCTGAGCGACAGGAGTTCTTTAAAATCGGAGTTTCAGCCGATTTTAATGCCAGGCAAAAGAAAGGAAGTCTGGGAAAGGACAAGGTTAATTATGAATTGAATTTCTCGAGATCCTCGAAACCCTACCATTATTTTTTAGATAGCGTAAAAGTCACCCTAAATGATCAGATCCAGAACACATTTTCGTATGGAAAGGGAAATGACGTGACGGCAAAGGAAGCCTATAATTTGCTCAGAGGTGCTTCTGTTTTGAAGAAGGCTATCCTGACCGACAAGTTTACTTTGAGCTTTATTGACGATACGGGAATAATGGGGAAGGAAATGATGGTATCCAGCACAGAAGAGGCTTCCAAGATCATCGCCGAGAATGTGAAAAATAAGATCAATGTCCACGGTTCCTACGACCTCTATTCAAAAGGCTATCTGTTAAGATCCTATGAAGGGGCGACCGGAAAGGATTTTTCCTCCATGCCTGAAGGCAAGGTATATCTCGCCTATTCCTACTTTGATAGATCTACCAATCAGTATGAATCGTCCCATAATCTGTATGACAACTTAAACGTGGCCTTGGATGCAAAGGAAGCCATTCTAAAAAATCCTAATCCAGAGCAGGTTATCAAAAGCTTCAAGATTATGCATGAGTCCAAATCGCACACAATTTTTGAGTTTGATCGAGAAGGCAATGAAGTGTCAGTCGAAGCCCCAAAGCGAAATGAGAACATTTGGATTAAGCTGGATTTTGATCAAAAGAACGAGGATGGAAATTATGCCTTCAAAAAAATTTACCAAAACTATGGCTTTAACCTGGAATCTGAACTTGGCAGATTCCCGATCAAAGAGTTGGTGAATCCTCAGGAAAAGGAACTACTCATTTCAAGCTTAGGCCGTGGAAATACCCAAATGGCCACACTGGAAACCGGGCAGCCGGTAATGATTGAGGCCGATCCTCAGTTTAAGAAATTCCGGTTTTATGACATGGATTTCAAGAAATTGAACGTTTTACCTTCACAGACCCAGGAAATGGGCAGGTGATGGGGCCAGCAAAAACCCAAACCTTTTTGATTAATGATCTTTCGACTCAATAAATACCTTTTCTTTAAACTAAACCATTTTATCCCATGAGAAATCTGAATTACTTAATAGTACTCGCAGTAGCTGTTTTTTCTTTTAGCTGTTCTTCAGAGAATGAGTCACCAAAACTTGTTGAAAAATCTGTGACCATCGAAGTTGAAATGGATGGTAATTATACTGACTATCTGGTGACCTTTTCGGTTCACAGTATGCTCAGCGGCACATCTACTTTTGTCGCTCCGGCTTTGGATCAGCCGACCGAGCTCAACTGGACTCAAGTGGTCGAACAAGGCAATACCTACACCCTTTCTTTTGAGCCAGAAGTCCCAACCATTTCAGCCACTTCTTCAGCTCCGATCCATAGCCTAGGTCTAGTTTTTAATGCAGTTCACTTGGGAGGAGGTACTGACGATTCTTTCCGGCCACTTTCAGCGACCGTTAATGTTTTGGCTGATGGGGAAGTCTATCGACAGTTTGAGTATGAGGCTTTGCCTCCTGGGGAAACTTCGATCCCGCTAACAGAAGAGATTTTTTTACAATAACCCATTAAATCAATTTCAAATGTACAACTCAGGTGATCAAAAGGTGATTATGAGCTTGTAAGCAGGATTATTCTTGAATGGAAACTTTATTAAAAAAAAGGAAATAAATTTCTTGAATTGGAAATTAAAACTATATATTTGGAAAAAGTATTCGAAAATGATTTTATGTTAAAATACTTCAACATCATTCAGGCATTAAGCAGGTCGGCATTAGCTACACCAAATGAAGCTATTGTGCATCAAATCAAAAGACTTAAGGAAAGTCTTGAAAAAGATGGCTTCACTAAGGAGGCGAAATCATTGGATGCATTGATGGAAAGTTCGGAATCAGCACTCGATATGTCACCTAGTAAGATTCAGAGATCTCTTATAGCCTTAAAAGGTGAGGAATTGACTCACAAAACCATTATGCCCGTGGATAAAGAAACCTCAACTCCTTTGGCTGAGATTTTTTTTCCAAATGATCTTCCAGAAAAGGCTCCAATATTTGATGAGAACATTCAGCTTGCTATTCAAACTATAGTAAATGAATGGAAAAAGTTTGATGAGCTTCTGGAAATAAATGCAACACCCGCAAGCTCATGTTTGATATATGGGGCACCTGGAACGGGAAAAACCCACCTAGCCAAATGGATTGCTAGACAGATTGGGATACCAGTTGTTCTTGCAAGACTTGAAGGTTTGATGTCCTCCTACCTTGGTACGACTTCACGAAACATTGGAAATTTGTTCGCATTTGCCAACAGGTATAAATGTATTTTACTTCTTGACGAGTTTGATGCCATAGCTAAACTCCGAAATGATCCCCAAGAGGTTGGTGAAGTGAAAAGGGTAGTTAATACATTGTTACAGAGTCTTGATTCGCGTCATGAAAAGGGTTTTACTATTGGGGTGACCAATCATGAAAGTCTTTTAGATCCTGCTATTTGGAGAAGGTTTGACATACAAATCGAAATTCCAAATCCTTCTCCGGAGGTTATTATTCGACTTCTTAAGCACTTCACTTCACCATTAGAATTCAATGAAAGTGAAATTAAGTTTCTCGCATGGTGTCTAGAAGGTTCGTCTGGGGCTGATGCGGAAATGCTTTCTAAATGGCTGAAACGGGCATTTGTCATAGAAAAGGGAAGCAATATCGTAGAGGTAATGAAACAATTTGCCTTACTAAACTCTGGTAGAGTTGATACCAAAAAGAGAAATATAATGCTTCATAGAGATGAGGACTTTATGGGCTTGCTGCTTAATGACAAAGTTTTTTCTTTTAAACAGAAAGATATTGCATCCCTATTCGGAATGACTCCGTCAAATTTGAGTAAACATCTTTCAAAATTTAAAGATTCTGAAAAAATATAAGTTATGTCAAACAGTCCTGTTCAAATCGTTTTAAATAGTGATGCCTTTATAGAGGCGTTAGAAAATAATGGCGGTGGTGGTTCAAAAGACTTTTTCGCTGGAAATGATATTGGGTTTGTCGAGCATCGAAATAACATCCAAAAACAGCTTAATGAAATTAGAAGCATGCAATTGATTAACAGTTATGCTAAGGTTTCTTACGCAAAAGTGTCACTTAAGCAGGCTGCACTTGCAAAAAGTCATCGGCCGACTTCTCAGATATTTAAAAGAGATGTGGCACCAGTAATAGGTGGTGGAGACTTGGGAGAGTTATTTGTAGAACTTACTCCTGAGAGTGTAGAAAAAATAAACAAAAAATTTGAACAAGCTGAAACTCAAACCAGGTACAAAGAAAAAAATGGCAAGAATGAGCCTAATCCATCCAGATTAAGGAGTGAAATTGGTGCAATTGAAGAAATAGTAATGTATTCTTCCAGTGATAAGAGAAATTTTTCAGTTAATGAGGCTGTTAGATGGCTATCAAATCCTCAAACTGGTGGATCGTATTTAGTGGAATTGTTCGAAGCCCCACCACCAAGGCAAGATTGGGATTTACTTAATAATTACAAATTTGAGCTCTTTAATAGTTTTTTTGATGGTTTAGCAAATTTAGGTAGAGGAATATTTGTGTCCAGAATTACCACAGGCCAAGGAGCATCGGTTGTGTTTGGAGTTAAATTAGAAAATAACGATTCAGCCCCAGTAATACAGTTTTACTCATCATCAAATGCAGGTAAATCGGGAGAGAGAAAATCTATTGATCTCAACTTAGAAAGACATAATCAATTGTTAGAGTACCTAGGTAATCATCCATTGGTAAAAAAAGTCACTCTTCCTCCAGTCATCACACAAAGTTTAACGACTAAGTCTAAGGTAAAAGGTGAAGATTTTGCCATTCCTGCCCCTGAAGATAATGGTTCATATCCTAAATTATGTATAGTAGATGGAGGAGTGTCTGATGTTTTTGGGAATTGGGTCATAGAACGGTGGGGGTTAATTAGCAGTCCTGATAAAGACGAGAATCACGGAACTTTTATTGCTGGACTTGCAATTTTTGGACAAAAATTAAATGGTCAGGCAATTTGCAGAGAAATTGACGGTTGTAAAATAATTGATCTTGATATCTTACCTCGCCGAGATAGTTACAGCTTATACTATTCAAAACCCTTGGAATTTTTTAATGAACTTGAGACAGCTGTTCAGGAATTAAAAGAGAGAACTGGGGTTCGAATATTTAACTTCAGTTTAAATATAGATGAACATGCCTCAACAACTGGATACAGTGTTCCAGCACAGATTTTAGATAAGATTGCAGAAGAGAATGATGTTGTTTTTGTTATTTCTGCTGGTAATACTCATCCTCGAGACATCAGAAAGGAGTGGCCTTCCGATCATTTCGATGCATTAAAAATTTTAGCATCTTCTAGAAATGATTCTATAAAAAAGCCAGCAGAAAGCTGTAGAAATATCAGTGTTTCGGCCTTAAATCCCCCTCACCTTGAAGGTGTTGTTCCATATGCACTATCTAATTATAGTTGCCGTGGACCTGGCTTGCGGGTCGGACTTAAACCTGATTTTGCTCATATTGGAGGGGCTGGGACTATTGACCCTGTCCTGGGACATGGATTATTGTCTTTGGATCCAAAAAGTAAAATTATTGATGGTTGTGGAACCAGTTATGCTGCGCCAAATGTAGCAAAAACTTTAGCTAGCATTGACCATTCGATTGAAGGTTTTGTTTCCAGAGAAACGCTAATTGCTCTAGGAATTCACCATGCAATGCTACCGGAGTCTCTCAACGATAAAAATTTAAGAAATATAACAAAACATTTGGTTGGATTTGGGATGCCTAATGATTCTGAAAGGATTTTAAATGGAAGCCCTCATGCAATTACATTGGTATTTGCAAACCGAGTTATAAGAGGTCATAAAATGAGTTTTAAATTTTCTTGGCCTTCAAGTCTTGTACGCGATGGCAAGTGTTTCGGACATGCAAAACTAACCATAGTAAGTACTCCAAGCTTTGATTATAGGTTTGGATCTGAGTTTGTCCGAATAAATATTGATGCAGCTCTAAGACAGATGCATAATGACGGTACCTATAAAGGTAGATTAAATGCGATTTATACACCAGAAGATGGAGATGGAAGTTCATATGAGAAAGATCAAATTGAACATTCTTTCAAGTGGAGTCCTGTAAAAGTTTATGAAAAAACATTTTCTAGAGGAGTCGGTCCCTCAACTGAATGGAAATTAAATGTAGAGTATTTGTCTAGGGATGGTGTAACACTTCCAATTGAAGGCGTACCATTTACAGCAATCTTAACGATTTCAGATCCTAATAACGAGAAACCGGTATTTAATGACATGAGGCAAATGCTACAATCATTGGGTGTTCAGGCTGTTGATATTAAAACTGCTGCACGAATTGTTCCAAGGGTTTAAAAATTTACTACTAAGAAATCAAAGAAAAATCAAGATCATTAGTTATGAGAGTGAAACAATATTGAAATAAAAAACCAGGCAAATACTCTACATTTAATTTCCATTCAGTTGAGGGACCGACTCCTCTAGAAAATGTTTTTTCATAAACTTTTACAGGACTCCACTTGAAAGAATGTTCAATTTGATCTTTCTCATATGAACT
>CALRRX020000211.1:0-6056 GCA_943370675.1 Reyranella massiliensis 521
CGGCATACCTGATCACGGCATGATATTTTCCTGATTCGGAGACTTCAAGCGTTTTGCCTGTTTGACCGGGAATTTCTACCCCATTTCTTCTCCAACGCACCACTTCAAAGGATGCAGATGAAGTCAACGTCAAGGTTCCTTTTTCTCCCTGACAAAACTGGGAAGGTCCAGAGATGGAGACCGGTGAAGCCTCCAATCGTCTGACGGTAAGTTTGGCAGTAGCCTCAGCAACATTGCCTGACCCGTCGACTGCTCGGATTGCCACTGAAAACTCTTTTCCCAAATCCTCACAGGTTGCAGTATTTTTTGAAATAGTGACTTGATTGATGGTGCAGTTGTCCAAGATAGATGCAAGGAAATTCTCTGGCTTCAGTTCAATTGGACCCTTTTGCACGTCGTAATCCAACACGTAATCTTTGGAAACCAACACAGGCGCTTCCTTGTCCTGAACCTTCACCTTCGCTGTTTCAGTCCAGGTTTGGCCTGTCTGGTTTTTGATGGTGACGGTTACTTCTTTTTCCCCCAGATCGGAACAGGTAAACTCCGTTTTGCTCAAGGTCACCGACAAGGTTGCATCCGCCAATGGCCAAGTCACAAATACCTGAGAAGGACTAAGCGTAGCTTTTCCTGTAGAATTGAGAGTAAGGTCTACAGGGTTTTTCAATGGGCCATAAAGCTTAGAAATCAAATTAACCACCACCGATTTGGATTCAACCAAGCATCCACCTGACGGAATCACTCGGGCATAGTAGGTTCCAGATTGGGTGACACGTAGGGTTTTTCCTTTTTCTCCAGCAATCACTTGACCGTCTTTTATCCAGGAATCGACCGTGTAGGAAAACTCCTCTCCCAGTTTGACTTCAAGAATTTCACCAGCTATTCCCTGATAGGATTCTGCCGGTGTGATTGAGATCTTTTTAGATTCTTGGGTGGATGGAAAAAAGGAAATCAGTTTGGAAGTCATATTCCCAGACAGATCAGTCGCGGTAAGGATGATCTCAATGGGCAAATCCAAATCACCACAAGTGAGTCGAGACTTATTGATGGTAATAGATTTAATGCCACAATTGTCAGCGACAGAACCGACAAAATCCTCTGCCTTTAATTCTAACACTCCCAATACCTTGTCCAAGCTCAAACTTGGAGTTTTGGTCACTAAGACAGGCGCTTCTTTGTCCTGAACCTTCACTTTTGCCACTTCAGTCCAGGTTTGACCAGTCTGATTCTTGATGGTAACGGTGACATCTTTTTCCCCCAGATCGGCACAGGTAAACTCCGTTTTGCTCAAGGTTACCGACAACGTTGCATCTGTCAAGGGCCAAGTCACAAATACCTGAGCCGGACTCAAGGTAGCTTGACCAGCTGAATTCAGATTGAGTTCGACAGGGTTTTTTAAAGGCCCATAGGGCTTGGAAAGCAAATTAACCGTCACTGCTTTGGTCTCCACCAAACATCCGCCTGCAGTAATCACTCGGGCAAAGTAATTCCCAGATTGAGTGACGTTCAGTGTTTTTCCTTTTTCTCCTGAGATCACCTGAAAGTCCTTTACCCAAGAATCAACCGTATAGGCAAACTCCTCACCTAACTTAAGCTCCAAAGTCTCTCCAGCTATTCCTTGATAAGATTCTGCGGGTGTGATCGAGATTTTTTTAGATTCGATCGGATTTAGATACACTTTCCTTGTCTTAGTGGTAGCATTTCCTGATCGGTCAGTGAGTGTAATCCTGATTGGGATCGGTTCTCCTGTCAAGTCTGCACAAGTCAATTCCCTTCGGTCAAAGTCAATACTTACTCCACCATTATTCAGACAGTTTTCGGTAATGAACTCCTGACGAATATAAAAGCTCTCCGGATCCAAAGTCACTTTTCCCAAAACCTTGTCAAAAGCTAAATATGCATCTGTCGCCTCAAAATCAGGGGCGATTTTATCCAAAACGGTAACAGCCACTTTCCCACTCCACTCTTGGTTTTGCGCGTTTTTTATAGTCACTGTGATTTCCTTCACGCCAAGGTCAACACAGGTAAAAAGCAAACTTCTGCTGTAAGTAAAAGTCCAATCTGCCTGAACCGAATTGGTCAGAAAATCAGAAGCCTTGGTTTGGAAGTTGCCCTGTGCACTCAACTCTACGGTTAAGTTGGTTTTAAACTGCGGCACCACGGTAGGTTCCGCTGTTTTCAGTTCCACCATGATTCTGACCGGATCTGCATAGACCCTTCTTTCCACTCGCTGCAGCTGGTATTGCGCATTCATCACAGGAAATGCATAAATCGGCTCAAAGTCAATTTGAGCAAAGGTTTTTCCTCCATCCTGCACTTTTTTCAGATTGACTTCCAGATGTCCGTAATGCTTTCCGCCATCTAGCAGGACTGGATTCGCTCCGGAATTATCCCAAACTTCGGAAGAACTCTGGTCTGCTGTCCATTTGGAAAACGAGTTGTAATCCAGCGTATTAATTGGGTCAACAAGCCAGTTACGCTTCACTCCTCTCATCCCATCGCCAGCAACTCCAACATCATAATAATGAATCCCTTTTCCGTCTCCATCGGCATCGACAAAGCTGCGTTCGAAAAGTTCATCGTGACCGGCAAAAACTGCAATCACGCCGTATTGCTCTAAAATCGGATTGAGTACCCGCATCGGGACTCCTTCTTGACCTGTAGCCAATTCATGATTGATAGGCACGCCATGTTCTCCGGAGCTGTAAGGAATATGGTGAAATTGGACAAAAATCAACTGTCCTTGAGATTGGGCTTGTTGGAGGTTCTTTTCCAACCATTGGTATTGAGGAGTTCCCGGTCCAAATCCTGACAGATCGCTGCCACCGGCCGCATTGTATTCGGCTTGGGTGTAATTTTCCTGCGTATCCGTTCCTATTTCTGTCAGCTCTTTATTCTTTACTTTTTGAGCATCAGAAAAATCAGATCTTTTTTGGTCTGGAGTACCATTTGAAGAATCAAGCGTCAAAATAGTAATCGGGCCATAATCTGTGCGATAGTAGCTCTGTCTGTGCTTTTGATCAGGGTCTTCTGAAGGAAATTCAAAGAATCGATGAAACCTGCTTCTTCCCAATACAGGATTGAATGCCCCACGTTCATTAAATCCATACCCTCCACTGATGGCTCCAAAAGCCTCCCAATTTCCAATAGCAGGAATCACGGGGAACTTATCAAAGATCTGATCAAACTCTCCAGAAGTGTGCCGCCAAAACTCATCCCATCCCGGCATATAGGCTCCTCCTTGTACCAAATCTCCCGGCATAAGCACAAAATCAGGATTTCTAGACTTTAGGATTTTTAGATTTTCTGCAAATCCCTTTTGCTCAGTAAGCATGTAATTTGGCAGTTCTATGTTTTCTTCTGTCGTGGTGCCAAATGCAGATTTCCATCCCGCAGGAACCGGAAAAAACCGAATTAATGGTTTGCCGGGATACCAAGCCCTGTTAGTTACTCGACCTCGAGGCTCCGTTTCCGAATCAGAGAGGGCTACAAACCGAATAGATTGCCAATCATTGAAACTTGGAGCAGTTTTAAAACTTGAAGAGTAATTTTGTCCATTGAGCGTGACCGTATACTGATAGGTCTTGCCAGCTTGAAGAGTCAGGGATTTCTCATATCGGAAATATTTGTCTGGCCCAATCCAATTGGTTGACACGAGGCCCGCAATGCTTTGGCTTTTTTCAGACTGAGTGTAATAAAGTTCAGTTACTTCATTTCCGGGAATACTTTCTGAGAAAACAGTAGCACCCGTGGGATCTGTGATAGTAAGACTTGAGCTTAGATTTTCTCCTGAAAACCAACGAATTTGAACCTTTTGTTGATTGATTTGCAAATAAGGATAAATCCTAAAGTTAGTCTGAGAATAAGCAAGCTGAATGCAGCAGAAGCTCCAAATCAGAACGAATACAAACTGTCTTTTCCTGCTTTTCATGGTAGTGTAGACTAAATCAAACCTACAAAAACACAACTCCAAGGAGCCGTGCTTTTTACTCAATTCTACTCTTTAACAAAATCAGCTGAACCGGATTCAATGGATCGTTTGTAAACAGATAAATATTTCGCTGATCGATGCCTTTTCTTCCCGTTGGGTCAAAAACCAATACTAACTGGACACTCTCTCCCGGTTCCAAGGTGTTTTTGGGAGATTCGATAGTCAAACATTCACAATTGCCTTGGATCTTGCGGATCTCTAAAGGCTTTTTTCCTGCATTGGTAATTGTAACCTGTCTTCTGACAACAGAATTTGCACTGATTTCTCTCAGGTCAATCACCTTCTGAGGGATCAACAGCTGAGGAACCACTTCCAACTGATCTTTTGAAATAGGTGGAAAATACTCAAACAGATCTGCGATGATATGGAGCTTTACTTCGTCTGATGCACCGGTTTTCCAACTCATAGACACCTCGTCCTCAAAAAATCCAAGGTCATTTTTCAATTTCGAATCATAGGTGATTTTAATCAATCCACGTTCCTGAGACCTAACGAATGGCTGGACTTGCTCCAGTTTGATATACTCAGGGGATTTGAATGAAAATTTATCTTTCTCCAGAATCCCTTCCCCAAAATTGAAAAACTCCACATACTTCACCTTGGGTTCATTGTCAAAGACATCGCCCATGTTGACTTTCTTCAGCCTAAATCCCAACGTGCCGAGCTTGACTGGATAGGCAAGTTTAAGGTTGGAAGGATAAGGAATGGCTGTGCCTTCTAGAAAAAGTGAATCCTGAATAGCACCTGCATTTCCTTTGACCACTACCAACTTGGAGAAATATCCTGCGGCTGAAGTAGGGTCAAAAGACAAGACCACTTTTCCGGTGGCTCCTTTTTTGACCGTATCCCGAGAAAATTCTACTGAAGTACAACCGCATTCGGCAAGTACTTCTTCGAGGACAATGGAAGAATCTTGACCGTTGGTAAATTCAAACTCAGCTCGCTGAAGACCTTGTTCTTCAAGGATTGTCCCAAGATCAATCCGATTCACTTTCCAGATCAACTTGGGAGTCGTGGGCTTTTGAGCAAATGTTGATTGACCAAAAACCAAGAGAAACAGGAGTGAAAAAAGAAAAGAAAGTGAAGGGTTCATACCTGCAATTAACGCATATTTTCCCCATGATTATAGCCCGATTTACTTAATTTGCGCCAAAATTGAGCAAATGGCAAGAGTACTTACAGGAATTCAAAGCTCGGGTAGACCCCATCTCGGGAACATCTTGGGAGCGATTGTTCCGGCAATCCAATTGATAAACCAAAACAGTCAGGAGGAGTCCTTCATATTCATTGCGGATTTCCATTCCCTCACTACCCAGAAGGATGGAAGCATTCGTAAAGAAAATACCCTGGCGGTTGCAGCTGCTTGGCTGGCATTCGGATTGGATATTACCAAGACCGTCTTTTACAGACAGTCCAGAATTCCCGAAGTAGCCGAATTGACTTGGTACCTCAACTGCTTCACACCGTTTCCGATGTTGGCCAATGCCCACAGCTTCAAGGATAAAGCTTCGAGACTTGCGGATGTGAATGCGGGTCTGTTCACCTATCCTGTACTCATGGCCAGTGATATTTTGCTCTATTCTGCCAATCTGGTACCTGTCGGAAAAGATCAACTCCAACACCTGGAGATGACCCGAGACATGGCCAGCACATTCAACAGGATCGTCGGAGAAGAAATACTTACCATCCCAGAAGCCAGGATCAGTGAGGAAGTGATGACGGTACCGGGGACAGATGGTCAAAAAATGAGCAAGTCCTACAATAATATCATCGACATCTTTTTGCCTGAAAAGGAGTTGAAAAAGAACATCAATACGATTGTAACAGATAGCACGCCACTGGAAGAACCCAAAAACCCGGATACCTGCAATGTCTATAAAATTTACAGCCTAATCGCCAGCGAGACGCAAATTCAGGCACTCAGAGCGAAATACCTTGGTGGCAATTTCGGCTATGGACATGCTAAAAAAGAGCTTTTGGATGTGGTGCTCACCAAGTATGCTAAGGAACGGGAGCTATTTGACTTTTACATGACTCATCCAGAGGAAATCGAAAAAAGACTCATCGA
>CALRRX020000212.1:0-6047 GCA_943370675.1 Reyranella massiliensis 521
AATCATATTGAGAACTTCACGCTCTATGGCTTGTGTGCCTTTGAACGCAAATTCAGAAGTGCCAAACGTATGGCAGCCGATGTGATTGGGATTCGCAATAAAGGTACTCAAGACGGGCATTTCCCTCAAAAAAAGGGATTCGTTGGCAAATACACGCTCATCCAATCGAGAGGCCGGATAACCCAAACTGGCATCTATGGAAAAGTCCACGTTATCTTTTAGTGCCTTCTGAACCCGACTCAACCGCTCCTCGGGCGTGAGTTTTTTCCAAAATTTCATTTGAATATTCATGATTTCCAGTTAGTTGGGTTTATTACGCTCTTTCACAAGCCATTCTTGAATGTCCTCGGGGGAATTAAAGTTTACGATCGCCTGCCCTGAATCCGAAAGAAATTCATCCCACGAAATCACCTGATGGATTTCTTTGGAAATAAAGCTCTGAAGCTTAAGTAAATTCAAATCAAGGTGCCGTTTCAAATTCGTCTTGACCGATACAGGATAGATTCCTGGAAAGGGATGCGATTTCCCGGATTGTTGTCCAAAAAGTATAGTATCCGGTTTGGCCCTTTCCAGCAGGGCACAAATAATTCGTTTTGACAGAAATGGAGAATCACAGCTCAAAATCAAACAATAATCGAATTTGGAGTGGCTCAAAGCAGTAAAAATCCCACCCAATGGCCCTTTGTCTCTCACTAAATCCGGATAAACCGGAACACCGAATACCTCGTAGTTTGACTCATTGGAAATGATCGATACAGGCAATTCCAATTCCTGAAGCGTTTCCAGCAGATAGGCAACCATGGGTTTACCCTCTAGGATGACCAAACCTTTATCCTCACCCATTCTGCTGCTTTTGCCGCCAGCCAAGATGAATACGGAAATAGATTTGTCAAGTATTGCCATCTTTCCTCACCCTTAAATCCTGACTCCGATAAACCTGTTTTTATTATTGGGACGGAAAATCAACATGATATATGCCCAATCCTGATTGTTTTTAGGATTAGAAACTTGGGTAAGCTCTGTAAAGCTTTCGGTTGCGAAGAAGGCACTGTATCCACCTTGGAGCGAAACTGCCTCATTGATAATCAGCCCAAAGGAAAGGTCTAACTCCGATCCCAGGTAGTTGTCGGCACCGGATGCCAGGGATTGTTGGGTCCAAAAAAAGTGATAATCCGCCTGAATCCAGGATTTAGGATTTGGGGTAAATCTTCCTTTCAGATATAAATCCTGCAAACCCACGGATTCCTCATATGGACCGCCGACATAGAAATAATCCATGAAACCATTGAAAAGGTGATTGGTGCCGTATTGTGGCAAGAAAGACCGGTCTTTTTCCTCTCCGTTTTTCGAGCCACTGAGAATTTCACCACCCAAGGCAAACTCCAGTTTTTTGTTTTTTGCTGAGTCCAAGGTGAACTCCTTTTTAAGATCCACACCCACATTCCAACCTGAAATCGGGAGTTGGTCAAAATTCTCACCGGTTTGCATATAAGCAAAACCGCTTGTTTTTAGCTTTTTTGGGCTCCCAAACTGGAAATTAGAAAGTCCGAAGGTCTGTCTGAAAAACACCTTTCCGGCATTCTCTCTTCCTTCATTCCAAAAAAGAAGGGAATAGGGTACAGCTCCAGAACCTTTCTCGTATCGGACAAATTGAGCCGTTTTATATTGATTAGGCTGCTCGTAGGTTGTCTCCGAAAGCCGGGGAATTTGCTGATTAAATGCTGCACCGAAATGGAGCTTTGAAGACTCATTTTCGAAGCGTAAAAGTGCCAGATCGTGTGACCTTGCCTGCAATGCCCAATCTACATTTCCCAAAAAACGGAAATTATCATAATTGAGCTCCTGTCTTCCTACTTTCAAAGACCACTTGGGATTGAAATTGACCAATCCCCAAGCCTCATGAACGGAAAGAAACCCATCACTTACATTCAATTGACTGGTACTTCCCCAAGTCCTCACATCTTGGACACTCATGAAAAAACTGAAATCCTGATGTTGGTATTCAGCCTGGATTCTTGCCCGGTGGGCCAGAAAAAAAGCAGGTTTCTGATCGCTTTCTATTGGCCTTTGAAAGCCATTTCGATATTCTCCCCGAACGATATACTGCCCATTGAATGAAAACTGGGCTTTTGCCATTGGGAAAATTCCAATCAGGCAAAACACCGCAAGGAGACTCAACTTTGATTTCATAATCTTGACTTTAGTGATGATCTATTTTATCTGCCAAATCAGGAGCTTTTGCTTTCAGCATTTTTTTGGTAACATCAGACATCCACCATAGGCAGACAATTGAAATAACCAACATCAACATCCAGCTGCTCGTCCAAATCCCTGTACCTTCCAACAGATAGCCAAAAAGGATCGGGCAAAAGAAACCGCCTAAGCCTCCGATGACGCCGACCATTCCCCCAACTACTCCAACTTCATTTGGGAAATAATCGGGAATAAACTTATAGACTGAGGCCTTTCCGATTCCCCATACGATTCCCACTACCAGCGTCAGGACAGCAAATACCCACATATTCGCCTCAAAATTGATCCTTGTGATCCCTTTGACTACCAGTTGCTTCTTTTCCACCTCATCCCCCGCTGTCACGACTGGTTCTTGCCAGGAAGATTTTTGGGGAAGGATTGGGGTATTACCTGATTTGACCTGATCTGAGGAGGTCATTGGGAAAAAAGTATAGGTCTTACCACTCTCCATTCGAACCTCATTGCCACTGACCTCCGCTACTGTTCCTTTTTGGGTTGCATTGATTCCTTTTCCTGGAGAGAAAATTTCCATTTTGGGAATCATCAAAAGTGCACTGATGACTATTGACCATTTGAATACTCCAAACATGACCCTCCTTGCACCAAACTTATCACTCATCCAGCCTCCCAGGGCTCGAATGATTCCGGAAGGAAGGCTGAATAGCGAAGCAAAAAGTCCTGCAATGACTAGGCTAGTCCCATAGACATTGGTGAAATAGGGAACCAACCACTGGGAAAAAGCAACAAAACATCCGAAAACCAGGAAATAGTACAAGCCGAATCTCCATACGCGGATATTCCCCAATGGCTTGAGCGTCTGGGCCATGGTTCGGGTAGATACAGCCGGTTTTTTATTCTTTGCCAAAAGGGCAAACAGCACAGCCATCCCAACTAAAACCGCAGCATAGATCATCGGAATAGTCTTCCAAGCTTCTGGATTTTGGCCGTTTTGAGTGAGGGTGTTCAGTAAGGTGGGCGCCAACAAAGTGGTAATCGCAGCACCTGCATTTCCTGCCCCAAAAATTCCCAAGGCTCTTCCCTGCCAATGCTTTGGATACCATACGGAGGTGTAGCCAATTCCCACTGCAAATCCAGCTCCTGCCAACCCAAATCCAAAACTCATCAGGGCGTACCAAGTAAATGAACTGGTAAAACTCAGGAGAAACATCGGAATCGCAGTCAGTACCAGCAAGCCTACAAAAATCCATTTTCCTCCATATTTGTCAGTCAGGATTCCAAGCGGCAACCGCATCACTGAGCCTGTAAGAATCGGGATTCCCAAAAGCCATCCGATCTGAACTTGACTCCAATCAAAAATGCCATTATCTACCAAATAGGTGACCATGACCCCGTTGAAGGTCCAAGCAGCAAAGCAAAGGGTGAAGGCGAGGGTATTTAAAATCAAAATCCGGTGTGCACCGGCCGGGATGGGTTCGTTCATGATCCAGCTAGTTCAAACCCTTTATTTCCTCTTCCTTTTGATCGGTTGAGGCAGGTACCTCAAGAGCCAAAATGAACCAATGGCAAATACCAAGGATCCCACTGCGGTAGTAATCGCAAAATTGAGATTTTCCTGAAGGGCATTATTGAGCGCGCCGAATAGAAACCAAATCTGAATGGTGACAAAAAGGATCAACAGAAAGATGATCCCTGTCATGAGGATGTTGGTTTTATTTGGATGAGCCTCGTTTTGAGATTGTCTGAAATCACTCATAGCTTTTTGAGATTAGGCATGTTGGGCTTTTACAAATACTTGACCATCACGGATCACTACCTCCAATTGAGGAAGAGGCCGAGGAGGCGGTCCCTGAATTACGTCACCGGTTCGGGGGTTAAAATAGCCCTTGTGGCAAGGACACTCAATCTGACCGAGGTCATGACGGTACTTTACAGCACAGGATAAGTGGGTACACTTTTGTTCAAAAGCTCTCCATTCTCCATTGCCGAGGTTGATCAATAAATAAGGGATAGTCTTGGACCCTTCTATTTCAAACATGAATGAATCTCCTTCGCCTACTTCACTTTCCATGCAGATGGGATGTTCTCCTTCCAGCGGTTTTTCGGGAAAAGCCAAAGATTTGACCACGATTGCGGTATTACCGACAGCCAATGCCCCGGATAATAAGGTTAGAAATTTGGCAAACTCCCGGCGGGAGACGTGAGTTGCTTCTTTTTGCTCAATAGGGAAATCCTGCTTCCATTTTGGGATTTCTGCGTTTGGATCTTTGGACATAGTGCAGGGTAATTTTAAGGGTGAATTCGCAGTTCTGTGCTGCCTTTTGGCATCATGATATTGACTTTGGTATTGACTTCTTCCTGACCAAAGAGAAATTTATTGACCGGAGTACTGTTGGGCCGGAGCTTTTCGATTTCTTCTCGAGTACCATAGAAAAGGGCCTGACTCGGACATACAGTCGCACACATGGGCTTTTTGCCGGCACTGGTCCGGTCATAGCACATGTTGCATTTCATCATCAATTCGGCTTTTTCTTCTTTTTTAGGCACACCAAAAGGACAAGCGAGTACGCAATTGGAACACCCAATGCAGCGGGAAGTATTGGCAGTGTGCACCACACCAAAATCATCCTTGGTGATGGCTTCTGCCGGGCAGACATTGGCACAGACGGGGTCATCGCAATGCATGCAGACTTGGACAGTAGTCTGTACGGAGACTGCCCGCTCCACATAGTGAATGTGGATCATACTTTCCTGTCCGTTAGTTTCACATTCAGCACAGGCCATTTCACAGGCATGACAGCCAATGCAGCGCTGCATGTCTACAAAAAACTCCATCTGCTGATTGTATTGGGGGTTTTGCATGGTTAAAGGGTGTTAGGTTAAAAACTTTGATAGGCTGTATCTTTGATCTTTATGGAGGCTATTTTACCTGTTGGGACCAACTGGCAGGCACAGACTTTGAACTCGGGAATCTTACTTACCGGATCCAAAGTCCCGATGGTCAATTGGTTGGCGGAATGTTTTCCACCCCAGTGGTAAGGGATAAAAACCGTATCCTCACGGATAGTCTCCACCAATTGGGCCGGAAATACAGCTTCTCCTCTTCGGGTTTTGACCATTACCTCGTCGCCATCTTTTATACCATACTGATAGGCAAGTTTGGGGTGAATTTCCAACAGCGGCTCAGGATACTGATCTACAAGCTTTCCGATTCGGCGGGTTTGGGTACCACTCAGGTATTGGGAAACCACCCGGCCCGTAGTCATGACCACAGGATACTCCTTGTCTACTACTTCAGACGGTTCACGGTATGGAACTGGGTTGAAATGGGCTTTTCCGTCAGGCGTTTTGAATTTCTTATCTTCCCAGAGTCTCGGAGTACCGGGATGATCTTCTGATGGGCAAGGCCAAAACACGCCCATATTTTTCTCTATTTTTTCATAGGTGATGCCAAAATAATCGGCAGTGCCACCCTTGGAAGCTACCCGCAGCTCATTGAAGGTGTCCTCCGCTTTTTTATAAGCAAACTTATCCCCCACTCCGAGTCTTTGGGCCAGTTCAATCAGAATATCACTGTCTTTTCGAGCCTCGCCCGGAGGAGTTACCGCTTGATTGATTTTCACTACCCGACCTTCTGCTGTTGTTACTGTCCCCTCTTCTTCCTCATGAAGTGATCCTGGAAGAATCAAGTCCGCATGCCTTGCAGTTTCATTTAAGAAAAAGTCAATGGCCACGTAGTATTCCAATTTTTCAAAAGCTTCCAGGACAAAGTTGTTGTTGGGCAGCGAAACCAAAGGATTAAAGCAAATCGTGATCAAGCCTTTGATTTCTCCCCT
>CALRRX020000213.1:0-6047 GCA_943370675.1 Reyranella massiliensis 521
AGTTTATCCAATCATTTCACCCGGATGACGTACAAGAGTTCCTTCCTAAGCATTATGCGGCATTGAGAGGGGAAGCTACGCTGGATGCAGTTCATAGGATCATCACTTCGGACGGGACCATAAAGTATGTTCATGAAAAAGGCTGGCTGGAAAAAAACAGCCTTGCCGGAAAGGACATTTTCAAAGGAACCGTGCAGGATATTTCCTATGAAAAAGAAATCGAAAAGAGGCTTAAAGAAAGAACCTTCTTCATCGAATCAACCCTGTACAATCTCCCAATGGGAATCGCAGTCACTAATATTTCGACTGGAAAAACAACCTTCATCAACCCTGCTTTTTCAAAAGCATACGGCTGGCCTGAAGCCGAACTAAACGATATCGATACCTTTTTTCAAAAAATCTACCCAGATCCCGAGTTTAGAAAAGAGATTACCGAGCGAATTCTTAAGGATATTCAATCTAGAAATCCAGATCAAATGTTCTGGAATGACATTCCTATCACCACCCAATCAGGAAAAACCCGGTATGTCTCTGCCAAGAATATACTATTGGAAGATCTGGATCTGATGATATCTACCGTGCAGGATGTCACAGACCGATTCCAGGCTGAGCAATCGCTCAAAACCAGCAATGAGCGATTTTTCTTAGCCACTCAGGCAGTTTCAGATGCTATTTGGGATTGGGATGTCAGCAGCAAAACCATTTTGTGGGGTCCGGGATTCCATCGTTTGTTTGGATACCCTGAAGAATTCACTGAAGTAACAACTACTTTCTGGGATTCAAAGATGCATCCTGACGATCTAGAGCCGATCAACAGGCTGTTGGAAGCCATCAAAAATGACATCACCCAGTCAAAATGGTCAGGGGAATATCGTTTCCAAAAAGCAGATGGAACCTATGCCTATGTCAAAGAGACTGCGGTAATCATCCGAGACGAGTCAGGAAAACCCATCCGAATGGTTGGGGCGCTACAAGATGTCACCGAAGAGAAGGAAAATCAACTCCTAATCAATCAAAAGACCAAGTACATAGAGACCACTGCACAAATCATCGAATTGTTTCTGGAAACTGATGATTGGGAAAGCCAAGTGCCCAATATGCTCAAGATGATGGGTGAGGCAGTGGAGACGGACCGATGCTACCTACTTCAGATGTATGAAAAAGGAGGTAAAAAATTTGGTGATTTGACCCACGAATGGGCCAATGAAAAGACTACATCTTTTATCGATGAGCCTGAATACCGTGAAATACCTGCAGATGCTCACCCTGAGATTTACGAAAAGGCCAAACAACGCAAACCATTTGTAGTCCATACCAGAGAAGCAAGCGAAGCCACCAAAAAAATCTTGGAAGCCCAAGGGATTAAGTCAATTCTCAATATCCCTATCATCTTAGACAATGAGCTATTCGGTTATTTGGGATTTGACAGCTGCGAAGAAGAGCACGATTGGACGGAAGATGAAAAGAACTTTATCCAAACCGTAGCTACCAACTTATCCTTTGCCATCGGTCGAAAAAAACAACTTGATCAAATTCAAGAATCCTTTGAAAACCATAATTCACTTTTGGAAAGTATCGGTGATTCGTTTTATGCCTTTGACAAAGAATATAAGGTCACTTATTGGAACCCGACTGTTGAAAAACTCACCGGTATCAAACCAGAGGAGATCCTAGGCAAAAGCATTTGGGACTTTATCCCTGTGGTCAATGAAGAATTTGTAGAAGGCTACAAAATCGCACTCAATAACAAGAAGAAAGTCAATTTTGAGACGTTCGATCCTTGGATAAAAGCATGGCTGGAAGTGACCATCTATCCTACCTATCAGGGTTTGTCTGTAGTCATTCGTGATATCACTTCCAAAAAATCCTCTGAGCAACAGATACAGGAATTCAACGAGCGATTTGCACTGATCACCAAAGCATCTCATGATGCCATTTGGGACTGGAATATTGTGACGGGTGAGCACTATTGGGGCGAGGGCTTCAACATGATCTTTGATGAAGAAGTGGCAGGTGTCCACATGGATCATAGTCGATGGAAAGAAAGCATCCATCCTGAGGACCGAGATCGGGTTGCCAAGACCTTGATGGATATTCTGAGTGATCCCAAGAGAAATTCTTTTGAATCAGAATACCGATTTATCAAAGCAAATGGAACTGAAATCTACCTGGTAGATAAAGGCACGGTTGTCCGAGATAAAAATGGAAAACCTACCCGAATGGTGGGGGCGATTCAAAATATCACCCGCAGAAAAGCCTACGAACAATCCCTGAAAATCCTTAATACGGAGCTTGCCAAATCCATTCGAGACCTTGAAATCTCCAACAAAGAACTGGAGCAATTCGCCTTTGTAGCCTCTCATGATCTTCAGGAGCCACTCCGGATGATCACCAGCTTCTTGACGCTTATCGAAAAGCGATATGCAGACACCATCGATGAGCGAGGAAAGCAATACATTCGATTTGCTGTGGACGGAGCCAAGCGAATGAGAGAAATCATTTTGGATTTGTTGGAATTCTCTCGAATAGGCACTGTCGCTGAAGAGAAAAAATTGGTGAGTGCAAATGACCTGGTCAATGAAGTTTTGATCATTCAAAAGAAAACCATCCGTGACAAGCAGGCCCTCGTTCATCTATCTGAGCTTCCGGAGATTCTTTGCCATCCCAACTCGATCATGCAGGTCTTTCAGAATCTGATCTCCAATGCGCTCAAATACCATGATGGCAGTCATCAGCCTGAAATTTCCATTGGATTTACCGAGAAAAAAGACAGCTGGCAGTTTAGTGTAAAGGATAATGGAATAGGGATTGAAAAAGAGTATTTGGATAAAATCTTTGTCATTTTCCAACGATTACATCAAAAGGAGCAGTACTCGGGCACCGGCATTGGGCTTGCGATTTGCAAAAAGATCGTGGAGTTTCACGGAGGTAAAATTTGGGCAGAATCAGAAGTAGGCAAAGGCAGTACGTTTTTCTTCACCATCAAGAAGCAATGAAGAAGTCCCTTTCAAAATTGAAAGATTCAGCACTTGACTTTCTTTCGGCTTATCCTAAAATCACCGGACTGGGTGTTTTGACGGGGGTGCTTTCGCTCTCGCTTTACCTCTCTTATGCCGAATACCAAGTGAGGTTATCGAATGAAGAGCAAGAGGTAAAAGCAAAACTGAACGAGCTTCAAAACGCTGTACTATTTTCGATAAGAGATGGCATCTCAGCTACCAAAACCCTCGGGTATCTTGCTCAAAACTTGGATGTGGTCGGAAACTTTGATTCGATTGGACGGAAACTGATCGAAAACAATCCTCATATCGATGTCATTCAATACCTCGACTCAGGCACTATTGTCGCAGTTTTCCCAATGCCGGGCAATGAACCCGTCATCGGATATAATATCGCCAAAGATCAATTAAAAAAAGATGAAGTGGAAGAGGCGTTTCGAAGAAGAGATGTCTATTTCTCAGGACCACTTAATCTCAAGCAAGGAGGAATCGGGATCGTAGGTAGATATCCAATCTTCAAAAAATCAGGAGAATTGCAGGGATTCTCGGCCGCAATCATTCGATTGGAAACTCTTATTCAAAATGCCGGACTGATCAACTCAGAAGAAAATCCTTATGCGATCCAATTTTCAAAAGTTGATCCAAACACAGGAATATTGACGTCATTTCTGGACCTACCTGATCCATCGATTTATACAGGATCCAAAGCGAGCCTTCTCATTCCCGAAGGCGATTGGGAGCTATCCGTCCAGCTGAAAGAAAGTAGGGCTATAAAGGAGACACTTCCCGGCATCATTCTGCGAATTATCTCGGCCTTATTGTTTGGGATAATTGCTTGGAGTTTCGCATTGATTCCCAGTGTCTTGAGAAAAAAAGTAGGCGACCAGTCCAAGGACCTTCAGCTAGCCAATGAACGATTTGAGCTTGCTACTAAAGCGACCTCCGACATCATTTGGGATTGGGATCTAAAGAGCAATCACACCTTTAGATCCAGTAATTTCTTTCAGATCTTCGGCTATTCCGAAATTCAAAACCTAGAGAATAACGACTTCTGGGATAGTATCATCCATCCCGAAGACGTAGACCAAGTGAGAGACAATCTCAAAGAAGCGTTGATCGGATCAGGTTCCTACTGGTCACAGGAGTTTAGGGTTAAAAAACAATCAGGCAGCTATTCCTATGTTTTGGACAAAGGATATATCATCCGAGACCAATCCGGAAAAGCCATACGCATGATCGGTGCCACTCAGGATATCACAGACAGAAAACTCGCCGAACTGGAAATCATTCAAACCAACGCCAAGCTCACTTCGGCCAATGAAGAGTTGAAGGCCTTTGCTGCCTTAGCCTCTCATGACCTGCGCGAACCACTGCGAATGATCAGCTCCTTTATGGATCTGCTGGACAAGCGGTATGGGCAAAATCTGGATGACAAGGCAAAACAATACATCCATTATGCCAAGGATGGGGCCAAGCGACTCACCCTGATGATCAATGACCTTCTGGATTATTCCAAGGCAGGTTTTGACCTCAGCCAATTAGAAAAAGTTGACCTTATGGAATTGGTCCAAGAGGTAATCGAGTTAAAATCAGACATCGTCAGAAGCTCCAATGCGACGATTTCTTTCGATAATTTGCCACAAGTCATGGGGATAAAAGTCCCACTCAAGACCCTCTTCCAAAACCTGATCGGCAATGCCCTCAAATACAGGTCCATCGAAAGAAATCCGGAAATCATCATCCGATCAGAAGAAAGTAAAGACTTCTGGAAATTTACCATTGAAGACAACGGAATCGGCATAGAATCAGGCTCCTTGGAGGATATTTTCGGGATTATGAAACGTCTTCACTCTTCCGAAAAATACCCCGGCACAGGAATGGGCTTGGCTACTTGCCGAAAAATCGTAAGCCAGTTTCACGGAAAAATCTGGGCAGAATCCACACCTGGCGAAGGAAGCAAAATGATATTCACCCTAAAAAAATTATGAGTCAGCACCCATTCAAAATCCTTTTGGTCGAAGATAATCTTGGAGATATTTTGCTCACAGAGGAAGCACTCCGTGAGTGTAAGTTTCCAACGCAGCTTACCGTGAAAAAAGATGGAAATGAAGCGCTTTTGTATTTGATTCGGCAACAGAAAAATGATCCATCTGAATTACCAAATCTCATACTTTTGGACATCAATCTACCCAAGAAAAATGGACACGAAGTACTCGAAAGCGTAAAAAATCATCCCGATCTGAAGCATATTCCAATCATCATCCTGACCACCTCCTCCTCAGAATGGGATATCTTACAAGCTTATCGTGAACACTGTAATTCTTACATTGTTAAACCTGTGGACGCACAGGAATTTTTCAAAATCACCTCTGTTCTAGAGGATTTTTGGATGAATACTGCGTCTATTCCCAACAAAAAATCATCTTCGTGAATAACACAATTCAACCCTTTCGTTTTTTACTGATTGAGGATAATTTTGGTGACTTTTTCCTCATCGAAGAATATCTCAGTGAGCACTTTAAAAATCAGGACCTGATTCACGTGTCTACTTTTTCAGAATCTAAAAAAGTGCTGGATCAGGAAAAAACGTTTGATGTGATTCTTTTGGATCTTTCCCTCCCTGATCACTCTGGAGAACAGCTGATTGTGGATATTATTCAATTGGCAAGCGGTATTCCAGTGATTGCCCTTACGGGATTTACAGATTTGGATTTCAGTGTCAAATCCCTTTCACTGGGCATTTCGGATTATTTGTTGAAAGACGATCTGTCCGCCGGATTGCTTTACAAAACACTGATCTATGCTATCGAAAGAAAAAAGTTTATAGAGGAACTCCAAAAGTCAGAACGAAAATACAGTAGCCTTTTCCACCTCAGTCCACTGCCCATGTTTGTGTGTGATCGAGCCACTTTTGACATTCTGGACGTCAATGAAGCCGCAATAGGGCACTATGGGCTCACTAAAGAGGAGTTTATCGACCTCGGATTCTTGGATTTGTTCCTAGATGAGCCTCCGGTGCTACAAAATGAAAATTTGGAGGGAAAATTT
>CALRRX020000214.1:0-6027 GCA_943370675.1 Reyranella massiliensis 521
TAATTCTTTATCGTTTTGTACCGGTGCCGGTGACCCCATTGATGGTCATCCGATTGGTAGAGCAGGCCTTTGATCCAAAAAAGGACGTAAGATTATACAAGGATTGGGTGTCCATAGATGAAATGTCCAGACATGCTCCTCAGGCGGTCTATGCTGCCGAGGATCAAAAATTTATGGATCATAGCGGATTTGATATTGAGGCGATGGAAAAGGCTTGGGAAAATAATAAGAAAGGGAAACGAATAAAGGGAGCAAGTACCATTACGCAACAGACCGTTAAGAATGTTTTTTTGTGGCCTTCGAGGAGTTATGTCAGAAAAGGGTTGGAAGCCTATTTCACTGTCTTGGTAGAATTGATCTGGTCCAAAGAGCGGATAATGGAAGTCTACCTCAATGTGATAGAGATGGGAAATGGCATTTATGGGATAGAAGCTGCTTCACAAACTTTTTTCAATAAAAGTGCCTCTAAGCTATCGCAAAGCCAGGCAGCTCTGATAGCTGCGGTACTTCCTAATCCCAGAAGATGGAGTCCTGCCAAACCAACAGGGTATATCAGAGGTAGGCAGGCATGGATTGTGCGGCAAATGAATAATCTTGAACCATTGGGATTTGGTAAATGAAAATGGACTATTCCTGTTAAAATGTAATTATTTCAATTCCAGGCCTTAATCATGATTAATCTTGGTACTCCGTATTTTTTAGATCAATTGATGTCCAAATTGTACCAAAGATTATTCTAAAATACTGGGAGACCTCCCCGAGGAGATGGGGAGGTTTATCATAAGTAACTGGTGGGTGTCGTTTTCAAAAATGCCCCTAAATGGCGCAGAAATGAGGGTTAAAAAACGCAAGAGAAATTTATCCACAATTTCAATTATTTATCCACACTTTTCCACATCGCGATCTTAATTCATTTAAAATGAGCTATTTATGAATTTATTTTTTGAATGATTTTGTGGATAATCGAAGTTAAGTGTAAAAAAAATAACCTAAATGAAAGTAGGAAAGTGGATAATTTAAAAATCCGAATTTTCTTTTCTTTAGCCGATTAATCCTGCTTCTGACGGATTAGGCGTTTGCGGTACGCATTAAAAATCCTTGCCTTAGAAACAAAGCCCAAATACTTATTATCCTCAATTACAGGCAGGTTCCATGCACCGGATTTTTCAAATTTCTCCATTGCAGATTGCATATTTTCAGTTGAGAATAGGACTTCTGGGGGACTATGCATCAATTGTCGTATAAGAATGGTTTTTTGTTTTTCCTGATCAAACATGATGTCTCTGATATCATCTAGAGTCACGATACCTACTAAGCTCTGATCATTGGCTACCACAGGAAAAATATTCCGTTTTGAGATTTTCACCAAGTCGATCAAATCTCCCAAACGTGCCTCAGGATGGATGGGGAGAAGGTCTCGTTCAATGACTTGGGTAATACTAATAGTATCGAGTAGTTCTTGATCTTTTGTTTCAGGCAGCTCTTTTCCTTGTGATTTGAGCTGAAGGGTATACACACTGTCTTTTTGAAAGGCTGTTTTGGTGATGAATGAAATAGCCGAAACAAACATCAGCGGCACAAACAGTTCATATCCGCCGGTAATCTCAGCAATAAGGAATATCGCGGAAAGAGGGGCATGCTGCACTCCTGCCATTACTCCACACATGGCTACCAAGGTAAAGTGGGCCAATGGAAGGGGAATGTGAAATCCAAGCATGTTTTTGGAAAATGCAAAAACAAACCCTGTAAGTCCTCCCACATAGAGCGATGGCGCAAATATCCCTCCGCTACCCCCTGCTCCGATAGTAATGGCAGATGCGATAGGTTTCAGAATAATGATCAAAACCAGAAAAGCCAAAATGATCACTGGGTTTTCTATGGAAGAAAAAAAAGGGCTTTTATCCAGGATTTCTGAAGAATTACCATCGATAAGCGTATTCAAGGCATCGTAACCTTCTCCATAAATCGGCGGGAAAAAAAAGACCAAAAATCCCAAAAAAGCTCCTCCATAAGTAATCCGCATCCACTGGTCTCCTATGTCATCCATAATTTTCTCTGTGGACTGCACCATTTTGCTAAAAAATAGAGATACCAACCCACAGATCATACCAAGCAGGAGGTAATAAGGCATGTGTGCCGCTTCAAAGCTTTCCTTTAGATTGAAAGTGAACAGTGACTCTTCGCCAATGAAGATCATCGACGAGATGGAACCAGTCACGGAGGCAATTAGCAGAGGAATAAAGCTTGCCGTACTGATCTCCATCAGAATGACTTCAATCGCAAAAATCACCGCTCCAATCGGCGCTCCGAAGATCGCAGATATCGCACCTGCAGCTCCACATCCGATAAGTAAGGTTCTTTTTTTGGCGTTTAGGTGCATCAGTAGGCCTACGTTAGAACCTATTGCCGAGCCTGTCATCACCATGGGAGCCTCCAATCCTACAGATCCACCAAATCCCACAGTCAAAGCAGAGGTAATGACACGACTGTAGATTTTTACCCTTGGGATTAGGCTGGAATTTTTGGAAATAGTAAAAAGAACATCCGGGATACCATGACCTCCCACGTCTTTCAGCACAAATTTTCCTATCAAAAAGGCCGCTGATATCCCTATCAAAGGATAAATGATATACATAAAGTTGGCGTACTCTTTATAGAAATCTTCCGTCAAAAAATGCTGAATGCCATGTACCGCAGTCTTGAGTATCACAGCAGCTATGCCAGCAAATATCCCGATCAATCCACTTAATATCAGGATGAAAGTCTGGTTGCTCATATGCCGGAGCCGCCAAATAAGCAAACGTGTGATCAAATCAGGTTTTCCCAAAGTCCAAAAATGAGAAGTGGTGGAATTAGAATAGAATATACACAGGGTTAAGATTTAATCCAGCAATTCCTTGTCTAAAGAAAGTAGGGACTTCAATACCAGGTTCACGGCTTTGATGTAGAACTGAGGCTGAATATTTTCAAACTCATCGCTGGGCTTGTGATAGTCCACATGGTCTTCTACACCAAAATAGATGTGGGGAACTTTCTTTTCAAAGAATGCACCATGATCCGAAGATCTCGTCCAGTCTTCTCGCCCAGTACCGGGTACATCATGCCCAAAAAGCAAAGTTGGATTTGACCCTACGGCCACTTTTTCCAGTATGGTTTTAAATCTAGGATAGTAATGAGTGCCTGAGATATACAATTCATTTTTATCACTTCTGGAAAGCATATCCATGTTCAGATTAAGTTGGATCTGCTCTAGGGGGTAAGGAAAATCATTGACCAATGCCCGTGCTCCTTGAAGACCCATTTCCTCAGCATCCAGTGCCACGAAAAGCATTCCATGCTGTGGTCGGTTTTTTGAAAAATACTTAGCCAAAACCAACAATGCGGCAGTCCCGGAGGCATTGTCATCGGCACCGTTGTAGATGGAATCCCCCTTTGCATCAGGTCTTCCGATCCCCACATGATCATAGTGAGCAGTGACGACAATTACCTTTTTCGACTTACTTCCAGGGATAAAGGCTACCAAATTGGCGGCTTGGTCATACGTTTTTTGCTCTCGCTGGTTGGTAAAAGTGAAACGCTGGATAAAATCAGGATACAGAGGCTCCACCAAATCCAAGCTAGTGAGTCCCTTTAAGATGTAATTTTGGGCTTTGATGCTTCCCTCGCTTTGAGGTTTTCTTCCGGCCAGCTCTTCAGAGGATAGGTACTCGATATGTTGGATTAATTTCTTTGCATCTATTTCTTGGCTAAATGCACTCCATTGAATGCCAAGAAGCAGAATTAATATGATTAATTTGTGAGGACGCTTATTCATCTGCATAGCTATTGGACGTTATGTATATTCGTAAAATTACTGACCTATCGGTCATCACCTTAGGGATTTCATGAAATATATCTCCATTATCCTCTTTTTTCTCGGGTTTTCGGGCCTTGCTTGCAGTCAGGGTAATTTGCCAGCTTCTTTTTTTGAAGGGAAATCTGTCGTGGTGGTTTCCACAGATCCAGGTGCTAGACCTGCCATGACTTGGCAAGTTTTGGCGGATAGCATCCATCACTATTTGGTGGAGGCTGGAGGGGATCCTGTAGCCTATTTTGAGTTGGAGCAAGTAGCCCTTTCTGAGGCAAGGCAGGCGGATTACGCTAAGGCTTTTCTACAGCGCAAGGTTCAGAATATCATTTTGGTCACAAGACAAAAAGAGAAGTTGAGTGTTCACGTGGGGCCGTTTTCTGGAGATGGAAAAATCATTGCCTCACCGGCGCTTTTTGGAGTGAGTGGAAAAGATTGGAAAGAGGCCGGAAGCGTCTTGGTTCAAGCAGGTAAAAGCAAAAAATCCAGCAATCTTCTGGTGATTGATGTGGCTGAGTTTCCCCAGATCAGCTCTCAAGAGACCGCCCAATCTGTCCAACGGTTTTTGCCAAGAAATCCTCTTAATCTTGAAGTGTTTAAATTGGGGATTCCACTTGAAGGATCATCTGCTGAAACTGGTGCTATGAGCTTTTTCAGATATGATCTATTTGGAAAAACAGAAGCAGACATCCTTGCTGAGCAAGCCACCCAAAAAACGCAGATTCAGTCGATTTTTGAATCCAAATACCCTTATCAAATCGAGTGGCTCACCGAAACAAAAACCACTCAACAGCTGATTGCAGATCGGGTTCAGTTTCAATTGGTCAAAGTAGAAGGGCGCCAAGCCGATTTGATGAAAAGTATGGGTTTGAATCCGCTAGAAGGAGAGGAGAGTTCAAAAACAGTGGTCAAATATTACATTCGATTTCTCGTGAGAGATGAGCTTTACTTAGGTCCTGAATGGGATGCAGATTCTGATTGGAAGGTAGCCTTGACCAGATTTTTAGAAAATCTCAAAAAATAAGCCTCCAATTTGGAGGCTTAGAAATGTTGTATCAGTGATAGTTGTACTTCAATACAACTCTTTATTCAGAAAGGGAATCAGTGCCAAGATGATGGCTTGTCTATAATATTCCTCTCTGTTGATTACACCTTGAGTAAGAATCCCTACCGATCCGCCTTGTTGCTTGGAATTTTCTGTATTGAACACCAAGTCGTCCGCTTTTCCGAGTTCCATGCCCTCGCGGATTAGTTTTTCCACGGCGACGGGAAGATAGAATGTTCCTGTTTTGGCTTGACTCGATTTGCCTGAGTCATGAAGGATGTAAATCCAAGCAAACGCAAACATTCCCTTTTCATCTTCATCGACTCCACCTTCGATTCCTACCCAAAAGTTGGCTTCCGGGAAAATCTCTCTGGAATTGAAAGCTCTGTTTTTTGCACCTAAAAGCGTCTCTCTTTCTCCAAAAGGCTGTTCTGGCACGCCAGAAGCGGCATTGATGCCTTCCACTAAGAATGAACTGTTGAATGCTCGGGTAAAGGCATCCTCCGTGCAGGAGATTTTTACCGGATTTTTACTTCCGACCAAGATCAATTTCTTGTCGGTCGGGCGGAAATTTTCTCTTCTTTTAAAACTCATAGCAAAGCCAGGCGCTAGCCTTAGGCCATATTGGTAAATACCTGGTTGACATCGTCGTCTTCTTCCAGACGATCGATGAGTTTGTTGATGATTTCTTCTTGTTCTTCGGTGAGTTCAGTAAGTGTACTCGGGAATCGTTGAAAATCTGCCGAAATCACTTCAATTCCCCGATCTTCCAAGGCTTTTTGCATGGTACCGAAGTCTTCAAACTCAGTGTAAGCGAAGATTTCACCCTCGTTTTCTGCGATTTCTGTAAGACCGAAATCAATTAGTTCAAGCTCAAGCTCATCTAAATCATAGCTAGCTTTTGCAAAGCGGAACACAGCCTTTCGGTCAAACATAAAGCTTACCGATCCCGATGTACCCAGTGCACCGCCAGCTTTTGTAAAATAAGAGCGAACATTGGCCACAGTACGGTTGGTATTGTCTGTAGAAGTCTCTACGATGATAGCAATTCCAAATGGACCATAGCCCTCGTATACTACTTCTTCGTAATCTTTTTCGTCCTTATTAGATGCCCGTTTGATAGCCGCTTCGATCC